>NZ_JAUYGL010000017.1 GCF_030689745.1 Devosia sp. | reverse complement strand
ACGCAACATGCGCTCAAGCCCGACGGGAGGACGCCCGTTGCCAGCCTTCGGGTAGACCGGTTCGATCAGTTCGCACAGTTGCTTCCATGGCACCACGCGGTTCATCTCGGCAAGAAACGCTGCGCGCCTGGTCTGTTTGGTGTAGCGGTCAAAGCCGCTCGTAGAAAGTGTCGTTTGTTTCATCGTTTTAATCCGTTTGTTCAACCCGAGCTTCTGACAGCATGAGCGTGAAAAGTTCGAGACTTAATCAGAGGTTCCTTAACCTCTTCAAGGTGTTGCAGTTGTTCTTTGAGCGCGCCGGGCTTTACCAGCGAGCTCGTGCCGGCGAAATCGCCAATTTTACCGGGATTAGCGCGCCCTATGAACCGCCGGAAACCCCCGCCGGGTCCATAGATACCGGCTTAAGTTCCTTGGATGATGCGATTGCTCAGCTGATCCGAATACTCGAGCCGCGTTTGAGGCTAACGACTGCCGATTGATGCTGAAGAGGCGGAAACAACCAAGCTACGGTTTTCAGGTTGATTAAATCCACGTCTTGGCGTAGCCTAACATTCAATGACATCTGCCAACATTACAGGAGGGCGAAAATGAGCCAGATTACTGCAAGACTGCCGGATGAGTTGGTCGCTTCACTGGATGAGGCTGCTTCGCAATTGCGTCGGACGCGTGCCGAATTGGTACGACAGGCAGTGGAATACTATCTTGATGATTTTGAGGATGTTTCTCGCTCTATAGAGGCGTTGCGCGACCCCGCCGACCCGGTGCTGGATTGGGAAGCTGTCAAGCATGACTTACTCAGTCAGCATTAAACAGAGCGCGGCCAAAGCACTTGAGAAAATAGCGCAGGAAGACCGGCTGCGCATTATCTCCGCTATTGATCAGCTCAAAACCAATCCTGCTGCGGGTGGTGTGCTGAAAGGTGAGTTTTCAGGATTGCGCCGCATTCGGATTGGCAACTATCGCGTGGTGTACGAAGTGCAGGATCAGAAGTTGGTGGTATTGGTCGTCCGTATCGGACATCGCAGGAACGTATATCGCTAGGCCAACAGCAACGCACTATTGATCCGGCCAGATTATGTTTGAAGCTCATTCACATTTCGACAAGATCAATGCGAACGGACTTATTGATCTTTCCATTATTCATGTCACCCAGCGCGACGGGCGCAAATTTTACTTGTGGCATATGGGTGCGGCCTTCTCGTTTTCTTCGCCCCACGTATCAAGCCACGCAATGACTTCATCGCCGGTTACATGCAAACCGGTTTCCCGATACTCGCTCCATGCATTGATGGCATCCCGCCGGAGCGCCTCGCGCTCAACGTACTGGCTAATAGCCTCCCGCATTACCCAGTGCGAGGTTCGGTGACGCGCTTCTGCAAGGCGCTTTGCGCGATCCCGCGTATCCTGGTCGATCTTGATCGCTATAGGGCGAGTGGCTGCGGCTGTCATGACGCTCTCCATTTCTGGTATAAACAGGTATTACCTTAGCATAAGCTGCTCATTCGCGGTTACTTTTGCCTTTGTTTGCAAAGCAACCTGCTTTTATGCGGTAACCAACTGGCCGCGAAGCTTTATTGCCACTACGGGCAACCAACAAAGAATCTTCAGAATTTCCCTAAAGTTTTCCCGGCGCGTTCCGATAACTGGAATAACGGCGGTTGACAAGCTTGCAGCATCAGTCAAACCACTGTGACCGGCAACCAAGGCCGGACAACAAACTTTAAGGAGAACCATCATGGCACAAGTCATCAATACCAACGTTTCAGCCCTGTTCGCTGGCGCCGCCCTGAACAAATCGGCGATCGCGCTGCAAACTGCCCAGCAACGCCTGTCTTCGGGCCTGCGCATCAACAGTGCCAAGGACGATTCGACTGGTCTGGCCACTGCCACAGGTTATGACACGCAGATTCGTACTGCGAACGTGGCCATTCGCCTCGCCAATGACGCCGTTTCGGGCGCGCAAACCGCTGATGGCAAGCTGGGCATCGTTACCGAAAACCTGCAACGTATGTCAGAAATCCTGGCGGGTGGCGCTCCTGTTACCAATGCTGAATTTGCGGCACTTGACGCTGTAAATGCGACGCTTGCGTCTGCTGGTGGTGCGACCTATATCACCAGCAGCAGCGCTGCTGATGTCACCACCAATCTGGGGACCGTCGGTGATCAACGCGAGACCCTCGGTGCC
Source organism: Devosia sp. (assembly GCF_030689745.1). GTDB lineage: Bacteria > Pseudomonadota > Alphaproteobacteria > Rhizobiales > Devosiaceae > Devosia > Devosia alba. The sequence goes on along the minus strand of NZ_JAUYGL010000017.1, from coordinate 671 downwards.
ACGATGGCATCAAAAGCCTCCGAAGTTGCCGCTCTGCAGATTGACGCGGTGAACTTATCCGCCGCGTATAGCCGTATTATGGACACCGACTATGCTGCGGAAACCACCGCGATGACCCGCAACAACATTCTGCAACAAGCGGGAACGGCAGTGCTGGCGCAGGCTAACCAGACGCCCAACACCGTGCTGACTCTGTTGCGTTAATCAAAGCTGCTTGAAGTGATCCCGGCCGTTTTTTGGCCGGGGTTTGCAGAATAACAAGCAGTCAAATAGTTTTTGGGCGATACGCTATTCATTCAACTGTGAATGCTACGCCGCAAGATATGCAAAGTTTTACTAAAGTTTCTTCGGCGCCAGCCGATAACTTGAACAACGGCGGTTGATATGCACTGCAATATAAGAACAACCAATCCGTAGCGCGAATTTTTAGGAGATTTATCATGGCACAAGTCATTAATACCAACGTTTCAGCCCTGTTCGCTGGCGCCTCCCTGAACAAATCGGCGATCGCGCTGCAAACTGCCCAGCAACGCCTGTCCTCGGGTCTGCGCATCAACAGCGCCAAGGACGATTCAACCGGTCTGGCCACTGCCACGGGTTACGATACGCAGATTCGTACTGCGAACGTACAAATTCGCCTCGCCAATGACGCCGTTTCGGGCGCGCAAACC
>NZ_JAUYGL010000013.1 GCF_030689745.1 Devosia sp. | reverse complement strand
TCATAGAGAAATCGCAGCGACAGACAGGGAAGAGTGACAGATGTTCGCCCGTATCGGTAAAGCCCCTCATAGGCATTTGCGGATGCCAGCGTCAGCTGCGCCTGTCGTGTCCGGGCGGGCCTCCGCGTCGCATCCGGAAGTGTCGGCCGCGGCAGCGCCAATCCGCCGAGCCGCTGCGGCAGTGATGCCCCCAGTCGAGCCATATCCTCGCGCGCAATGACCGGGCAGGATCTGACCAGCCGGATCAAATCCAGTCCAGGCACTTGTGCCAGTTCGCCGATCGTCTTGCAGGTTGGGTCAAGCCAGATACCGGATTGCCCGAACCGGGCGACATGCAATGCCGATCCATCAGGGGCAACAAACGCTAACCTTGATCCACCGTCATCGCCAAGGCTCCATCCCAGGTTGAGCGGTATGATCTCGTCGGTCCAGGCAAGCTGAGCTTCGGCGCTGGCTTCAGCCAGAGCGCGTCCGGTATTGCAGATCTCAGCCAGGAGAGATGTGTCGAGCTGATCCGCGGCACGCAATACATCAGGAAGATCGTAAGCCGCGTAGCCTGTTTGGCCGGTGAGACGGCGCGAGCGGGCCAGGCGGCTCAAAAGATCAAGATCCACCGGTCGGAAGAAGCCGGGCAGGGGCTTCGCTCCGCGCAGCTGATAGATCACATCATAACGCCGGATTGCCTTGTTCAACCCGGTGCCTTGGGCGTTCATTCTTCCCTTGCAGATATCGATACGCAATTCGCCTTGTGTAAAATCGGTGACGTAGAGCAGCCTGTCCTTGACCGTTTCGGGGTAGTCTTCGGGGCGTTCTTGGGGGGCAGGGGCGGCATCTTGGTCTCGCGACGCTGGGCTATCCTGAACCTGGCGAAGCCAATGGTGTACCGCAGCCGGTACCGTCGCCGTCGCGGTAATGTTCCGCCCCGGTGTGCGCCCTCGGGCATTATATTCCATGAGGGCGGCCACGACATGTTTGCAGTTGAACGACACCGGGCAACTGCACAGTCCCAATACCTCGCCATTGGGTTTGCGGGCTGTGGCAGGCTTGATCTGGATTGATTGGCGATAGGTTGTGCCCTTGCCATTATGAACCCGTGCCTCCAGCCCTCCGTCTTCGTCCGGAGCAACCGATACCACATGCCCCGCGCGCTGATAGGTCCTGCCGCGGTCAAGGGTCGCGCTGTCAAAATGTGTCTCAAACGAAATCAACAGTCGGCCCCTCGTTGCGTGATCCTGATTGCATACACCTGGCCCTGTTCGCAACAAGCGGCAAGGATCGGAACGGTAATGACGGTACCCTGCAAACTCCCAACCGGCCGAAGAAAACCTGCGGCCGGTTGCAACGATTGATTGTCAGGTCGGACGAAAGCGCCCGCTCGGCAGGCCGGGAAGTACTTGTTTCCAGAGCGTGGACTCGAACGCTGCTTTGTTTGCGAACAAGCTACTCTGAAGCGGGGGGCTACAAAGGATACCGAAGAGCCCTGTGTCTTTCATTGCCTTATAAACGAACGCGTCGTTAAAGGTCACTCCGAAGTAGATAACATCTTTTGTGTCCGTCCAGGTAAGGTCGATGGCACGACCCTTCATCTCGACGAGCCAGGCGTGCTCGTAGAAATCGCCAGAATCCGCAAAGAGTGCATAACCCTCCGCATAAAGATAGGGGACTGGGTCGTCAGCCAGATAGGGGTAACGCGCACGTGTGCAGTTGCAGTAGCAGAGGCCCATCTGCCCCATTGGAAGCCACTCGGGACGATGCTTGACGGGCGGATAGAACCGACCGTACTGCAAGAGGGCGCCAGCACGTCCAAACTCCCCTTCAAGCGCCGCCATTAGGCGGAGCATCTCCAGAAGAGCTTCATTATAAGCGGTGGCCTCGGAAGATTTAACACGCGACACAACAGACATAGTCTCTCCTTTGCAGTTCTGCACATCGTTTCGTTCATCAGTCATTGGGAAACGATGGCAGGACCGTGAGAGCCGGTTTGTCCGCCGCTGGCTTCTTTGACGACGTGCCGAAGTTCCACTTGCACTCTCACATGCGCCGGGACAGCAGTGTCGTAACTGAGTAAATAGCCACATACACAGAAAAAACAATCGTACTATTGATAATACATTCTTTGAATTACATATTCATCATATTTATAGTTAACATAAATACGAAAATTTTCCTTTTGCTGAATTTTTGTAATACGATATTTAATCTGGTACCGAATTACGTTGTTTGCAGCGATAGTGGCAGAGTGCGGTCTGAAAAAATTCGGTTTAACGAACCAGCCCCGAAGCTTTCTCTGTTCTTGTGCGACCTGCCGACTCACAGCGCTGGACCTTAGATGGCATATGTTATTTGATGCACACTTCAAGTTGGATGGGGGAGATGGTGCAATCAATGGACATCGGTGATCACGACGAACCGCAGGTGGAGGAGATCGAGATGGAGCCATCCGTATCGATCGTCCCCGATGTCGTCGGCGCCATAAATTATGCCTCTTGGCAGAACTCTGTCCCTATTCTCAGATCCATAGAAATTAGCAATGACACCGCCGATATTCTCAACGGCTTGCGGCTTGAGCTGGTAGTCACTCCGGCGTTCTGTAAGCGCAAGAGCTGGACAATCGATAGGATATCGCCTGGCGACAGTCTGAGAATTTCTGATCGGGCTATCGAGCTCGATCCCGACTTTCTTGGAGGACTCAATGAAGCCGAACGCGGGCAGGTGAGCTTTCGCCTGTTTTCGGCCGATCAGTTGATCGCCGAGCGAACCGAGGAAATCCGTCTGTTGGCAAGGGACGAGTGGGGTGGGTTCGGTGCCATGGCGCCGCTGCTTGCAGCGTTCGTGATGCCGAACGACCCGGGTGTTGCCCGGATCATAAAGGAAGCCGGCAATTCCCTTGCCGCTCACGGTCATTCTTCTGCCCTGGACGGTTACCAGAGCCAAGACCCCAGACGTGCTTATATGCTTGGCGCGGCTTTATGGTCCGCAATCAGCAAGCTGCGGTTGACCTATGCCGAACCACCCCGCAGCTTTGAAAAATACGGCCAGAAGGTTAGGCGCCCGACGACAATCGTTGATGAGGGACTGGCCACGTGCCTCGACACCAGCCTGTTGTTTGCAGCTGCTCTTGAAGCCGTGGGTCTCAACCCGGTGATCCTGTTGCTGGATGGTCATTCCTTCGCCGGCTTCTGGCTCACGCGAAAGACATTCCCGAACCTGATCGAGACCGATCCGGGCGAAGTGCGGAAGGCGCTGGCCGGTAATGAGGTTGTTGTGTTTGAAACCACCTCCATCACACACAATCCTCCCTTCACCTTCGATGATGCAAGAAGCATTGCCCGCGGTCTCCTGTCTGAGGAGGAAGATCGGTTTGTTGCCTGCATAGACGTAGCGCGCGCTAGGCAGGCGCAGATCAAGCCGATGGCCTCGCATCAACGGTCGGTAGGGGGCAGTGTTGAAACCGGGGCAGGGGATGAGGCTACCTCCTTGCCGCTGCCACCATTGCCCGATTTCTCCTCAATGCCTGCCGACAGCGCGGAAGAAAAGCCGACCACCGCAGCTGGCCGCATTGACCGCTGGCAGCGAAAGCTGCTTGATCTTTCGCTGAGAAACCGGCTGTTGAACTTCAAGGACAGCAAGCAGGTAATCCCGTTTGTTTGTCCCGATATTTCCTTTCTCGAAGACCGGCTCGCCGATCAGGCGCGCGTTCGCATCATCTCGCTGCCGGAGCAGAACCCGATTGGAGACCGGGATGAAAAGCTGCATTTCCAGGCAACAGGGAAAGACCTCAACACCGAATTTGCGCTGGCCGCGCTTCAGCGCGATGAATTGTCCTCACCGTTGGCGGTCAAGGAGCTTGATGGCCGCCTGACCGAGCTCTACCGGCGGGCGCAGAACGATATGGCGGAGGGCGGGTCCAACACCCTGTTTCTTGCGGTCGGGTTTCTCCGCTGGAAGCGATCGGCCGACGATGTAAAATCCTACCGCGCTCCGTTGTTGCTGGTGCCGGTGAAGCTGGAACGCAAGAGTGCGTCGTCGCGGTTTCACATCCTCCACCACGAGGACGAGGTCCGATTCAATTCGACACTGCTCGAATTGCTGAAAAAGGATTTCGATCTGCCATTACCGCAGTTCGAGGGCCCTCTCCCAACAGATGATAGTGGGACCGATGTTCCGCTGGTTCTCGAAATGGTGCGCCGCGCGGTGCGCGAGATTCCAGGGTACGAAGTGGTCAACGAGTCAGCGTTGTCGACCTTCTCTTTCGCCAAATATCTGATGTGGAAGGATCTGGTCGACCGGACGGATCAGCTTCGGCAGAGCCGGGTGGTGCGGCATCTCATCGACAACCCGGACACAGCATTCGAAGCCGGAGTCGCGACGGCGTTTCCAGCGGAACGGGACATCGACGTCAAATATGATCCAAAAGAACTAGTGATGCCGCTAGCTGCTGATTCCTCGCAACTGGCAGCAACCATGGCTGCCGCCGAGGGCCACGATTTCGTTCTTATCGGGCCGCCAGGCACCGGCAAGAGCCAGACCATTGCCAACATGATTGCCCAATGCCTGTCCGAGCGAAAGAGCGTGCTCTTCGTTGCCGAAAAGACGGCGGCGCTGGGCGTGGTGCATCGCCGACTGCAACAGCACGGGCTCGGTGCCTATTGCCTCGAAATACATTCCAACAAGGCCGAACGGAAGAAATTCATAGCCCAGTTGAAAGAATCCTGGGAGGCTGGCACAGGTGATAATGGCAAGGAATGGATCAAGATCAACGATCGGCTGCGCATCCGCCGTGATGAACTGAACGCTTACGTCGAAGCGTTGCACCGACAAGCCCCGAGCGGATGGTCCATCTTCAAGGCCATGGGCGTGTTCGTCTGCGGAAAAGACGCCTATGCGCCGGACTTAAAGTGGCCCGAGCCTGTCCAGCACGATAGCCAAACATACCAAAGGCTGACCCAGCTTATTGACGAGATTGGGTTAGTGTTCCGGTCTGTCCCCTCAGACAAGTGTTTGCGTTTTATTGATGTGGCGGACTGGTCAGCAAGCTGGGAAATCAGATTCCTGACGCAAGTTGAGCAGATTTCGAGAGCGGCTTCCGATCTGCAGCCGTCGCTGGAGGCATTTTCGGCGGCGCTGGGACTGGAGCCGAAAACGGACTGTTCGGTGACGGATCTGAACGAACTGGCGGCCATAGCCTCGTCGCTACAATCGGCGGCCGGCAAGAGTTTTGGCGTTATTTTCGACCGAAGTTTCAATGAGCTCAAAACCTCAATCGGAAACGTCGAGACGGCGATCACTCAGTTCAAGGAGGCCGAGGCGAGATTGGGCGCAGTCTATGCCGATGAGGATTTGGCCCGCATTCCGGTCGATCAGCTTGATCTGGACTGGCGGCAAGCCAACGCAAGGAGCTGGCCAAAATCGCTTTTGGGCAAGAGGCGTGTTCGGAAATTGCTGCAATCCTATGCGAAATCAGGCACAGCCGACCCGGATCGCGATCTTCGGCTATTGCGGACCATGAAGATGAACACCGATGAGGTTGCAAGCAGCCCCTTGCGGATTCACTCACCCGGTTGGCAGGGCATCCATTCGGACGTTGCGGCGATATCTGCCTATTTCGATCAGGCGGCAGCGATGCGGACGGCGCTGATGCGGCTGGGGCAGTCGGCTGGCTCGGTGAAGACGGTGGCTCAATCGGTCGCGCCGTGTCTGATGAGGGGCGACGTCGATCACCCGCTGCTGGCACAGGCGCGAAGCTTCCTGAAAATGCGGGAATCCTTCACGCGCGAACTGAAGGCCTATCGGGATTTGGCCGGCGCCTTTCCATTTGATCCGGCGAGCAAGACGATGCTGGCCGATATTGCCGTTGCGATGCGCGACATCAGGGCCAGTCAACCTGCACTTCAAACATGGACGGCATGGTGTGCGACACGCAAAAAAGCAGTAGC
>NZ_JAUYGL010000011.1 GCF_030689745.1 Devosia sp. | reverse complement strand
AGGTGCCCCATGATTGAACAAAACTGAAAACCCAATGGTTGTCGAATGCGATCTAGAAGCAGAATTGCCTTTGCTGCCGGCTGAACTCAAATTGGTTCAGGAACTGTTGCCAGAGCTGCTCAAGGAAATGACTTGGCTGATGCTCGATGAGGGTAAATAATGGGGTGTCATCCATTCTTTTAACGGTGTTACTTATGCGGTGTTTTTTGTATTTACTATTGATAACGGTTGCTTGGCCGATCTCCGCGCAGTCTTATCGCTGTCCAGATGCAAAAGGTCGTGTCTTTTTTTCAAATATCGGGTGCAATGAGAACCAGCGGCCTATTGCAGCTGGAAATTCTGGCTATTCAGGACGCGTCAATGCGGTGTCGCTAATCGCCATGATGGATGGCGTTACCCTTGAGAAAGACGCCGTAAAGCGACAATCGATGGTGCAGGCGATTCACTCGAACGTTGCAGTCTACAAGGCACAGGCCATAGCGGAGGTTCAATCACAAGCGGAAACGAAGGCTGGTGTCCCGGAATTGGAAAAACAACTCCGCGAATCCGAAGCGGCAGATCGAGCGGACCCGAAATGGTCGGACTATCGAAGTGATAGTCAGATTACGGCCAACATACGTCCACGATTGATGGCAGCCAGGGAGTATGCAAACAGAAGCTCTGCGGGCTTACTGGATACAAACGTTGACTACGCGCGATTAATGGCTCGCTACTCTGAATTTAAGAAATACAACTGAGATTGGAGTAAAAAATGGCCGTTGCGCTTTACGCCCGGGTGTCCACCACCAAACAGGCGGACAAGGATTTATCCATCCCCGACCAGCTGCGCCAAATGCGCGACTGGTGCAAGCGCAACGGTCATGCCATTGCCAAGGAATACATCGAGTCCGGTGCGTCGGCCACCGATGATCGTCGCCCAGAATTCCAGCAGATGATTACTGATGCCACGCTGAAACCTGCACCGTATGACGCAATCATCGTTCACAGTTTGTCGCGTTTCTTTCGCGACCATATCGCCTCTGCACTGTATGAGCGGCAACTGAAAAAAGCAGGCGCCAGGCTTATTTCAATATCCCAGCAGACAAGTGATGATCCGTCCGGCGAGATGGCACGCAGTATCTTTAGCCTGTTTGATGAGTACCAGAGCAAGGAAAACGGCAAGCACACCCTGCGAGCCATGAAGGAAAACGCCCGGCAAGGCTTTTTCAATGGTTCTGCGCCACCGTTCGGCTACAAGAAGGAAGAACTCGACCTGCCAGCGGCCAAGGGCAAGAAAAAGCGGCTGGTCATTGATGAATCCGAAGCGCCTATAGTGCGGCGCATGTTTGAGCTGTACCAAAATGGCTTGAATGGTCACGAAATGGGCTGCAAAGACATTGCCAGCCATTTCAACGAGCGCGGCCAGTTGCTCAGAGGTGCCAAGTGGACGCGAACCCGGGTGCATCAATTGCTGTGTGACACGGCATACCGGGGCGACTACGTTTTCAACAAGAAAAACATGCGTACCAATGAAACCAAGCCGGAAACCGAATGGGTCGTGGTGCCGATACCATCGCTGGTCGAGCGACAGGCATTTCAGGACGTGATCGACAAAAGGCATTCCCGTTCACCAGCCGTCACACCGCCTCGTGAGGTCAGCACGCCGACGCTGCTCACTGGCTTGCTCAAATGCGGCAACTGTGGGGCAGGGATGACGACCGCCACGGGAAAGGGTGGCCGCTATCGGTACTACAAGTGCAATACCCGCATTGGTCAACATGCAGGCGCATGCAGCACACCCGCGCTGCCGATGGAAAAAACGGATGCACTCGTCCTGGCGGCGTTTGCCGACAAGGTGCTCACCCCTGAGCGCATGCGGGCCATGCTCAAAGAAATGAAGATGCACCTCAAGAACGCACAGTCAAGACAGGATGACACGCTCGGCCCGTTGCAGAAAGAACTGAAGGAGCTGGAGACCGCCACCAATCGGCTATTTGAGGCTGTGGAAAAGGGGCTGCTGCCGATGGATGACATGCTGCGCGACCGGGCACAAAAGAACAAGGCTCGGCGGGAAGCTGTATTGCTTGAAATTGCAGGAACAAGGCGGCAAAAAGAAATGCCCCTTTCTATGCTGACCGCTCGCCAGCTTGATGCGTTCACCTGTGCGCTGCGAACTCGGGTGCTGGATCGTGAAGGAGGCTTCTCGAAACGCTATTTGAGGGAGTTTGTGAGCGAAATCCGTTTCGATGGAAAACGGGTGCTGATGAGAGGGAAAAAGGCTGCTTTACTTTCTGCGGCTGCACAAAAAGAAAAGGGCACCACGGGGGTGCCCAGCTCTGTATTGGGTGGCTCCTCGACCTGGGCTCGAACCAGGGACCTACGGATTAACAGAATGGCTGGCTTTAATAAATTTCAATGAAATCAATACCTTGCATCGCTTGCATTGTGTTGAAGTCAGCTACGTTAAGTCCTAAACAGTCAAGAATGGTGGTGCGTAGCTACGTTTTAGCTACAGTGCAGGATACCTCAGCTTCGCTCCTTGTTAGCCTACTATCGCAGACTTCGAAGACTCTTGCACTATGTGCAAACTGGGAAAATTTCCCTGCATTGATAATTTATTCATCGCTTACTTAAATTCACCCTTAATCTGTCGAGTCACTGGTGCCCACCGTATTTGTTAGAACATGTCTAATTGCTGTGACGAATGGGCCATTAACCGTGTTACTAACTTCGGACAGAATCCATTCATTCAATTCTTTTGGCGTGACTTCATTAACTAATGCATCGAAGGTAGTAACGTAACCCCGAACCGCCGCATGCCGAATCCCTTGCAGTGGTCCATTTAAGTTAAAGATACGAATGGTTTCCATGGCGCGATGCCACTTTTCTTTTTCTTTGTGCGGATCGGCTCTGGGACTGACCGAACCGTTCGCTGAAAAAATAAAAAAATCTTCCGGGTCTTCCTCATCTGGCTTAATGAGGTCTTTCGGATCATATGGCCTTGCCTTAACGTCTTTGTATTTGCCACAGCAGTCAGTCCGACTACAAGACCCAAATAAGTTTTCCCAGAAAAACGTAAGCTTAGGGGCATCACTTCGCTGTCTGAAATGCTCAATGTGGCGCGATCCCTTGTCGATTGGCGATTCGCAATAGGCGCATCGCTTTCCCTGCATCAATTCCAACTTTTCCCAGATAGCATTTTTGTTGTCAGTAGTAACTTGATCCCAAGTATGTTTTTCACGCTCTAATTTTTTCAAACATTCCGGTGCCACAACGCGTTGAAGTTTGCGCATAAGTTCACCCCCTATTTGGTATTACTTGGTAGTGGCCATTTCTTCTTGAAGGCTTGTAGTCTAAGTATTCGATCACAGTCCTGCATCACCGGGTGTTGATTACCAAAGTGGTCATCAAGTTGCCGGCGTAGTGCAAGACCTTCAACGGTTTCATGCAAATTTTTCTGAATCAATGCGTGGTAGGCAGACAACATTTTTGCTTCAGGAACATCGGCCACTGGATTGACGCCCATTATTTCTGCCAGCACATCTGCACTGGATACGCCTTTGGTCTGGTAGTGAATCGCATCAACCTGAGCGACTCTGTTATCTGTTTTTGGGGCAATCGCATCACGCAACGGGCGAATGCAAGCGGCATCAACGCTACTCAAAACATGCGGACTGTGCGTTGTAATAATAAATTGAATATTTGGAAATGTTTTTTGTAAATTTCCAATAACAGTTTGTTGCCATGTGGGATGCAGATGTAATTCTATTTCATCAATTAATACAATCCCTTGGCCAGCTAGTGGATTTTCAAGCTTTTGATTTAACATCATCATACGGCGCGATAAATCAGTAACCATGGCAAGCAGTGATTTTTGTCCGTGTGATAGCTGATCAATCTCCAGCCAGATATCGTCAATTTGTACTTTTATAATTGGCCGCTTGACTTGCAAGTTATTTACTAAATCATTTTCATCTGCATAGCCTATTCTAATATTGTTTATATCTGGTACAAAAGTTTTTATAACTGAATTTAAGATATCAAAATATAGTTTTGCACCTTCATCCTTTGGAGGCGGAAGCAAGGATGATTCTAATTTACTTAGTTCTATATACTCTGGATCATCATGGATAAATATTCCTTGTTTGACTTTTAACTCAACTTTCGACTTTAATTTTAAATAATTACTTAATAATATAGGATCTATGCGAGTTAAACGCATGATACGTTCTTCTAGATAGTGGATATATTCTAGTAAACTTGAAAAATCAGCTTTGCCATCTAAGCAGTTAGTGTAGTTATCCAGTGGTGATGTTATTGGTTTTGTGGTAGGTCTTTTGCCAAATTTGTCAATGCGATCGACGGAGTAATAAGCAAATACAGGCAAATCAATTTGATGTTTATCATACAGTGTACGATACAAATTTCCGAGTATTTTAATTTCAGCTAATTCACTATTTTTCTTTTTTTCTTTGCCTATATTTACTTTGTATAGTTGTACGGAATATGAATTTTTAGTTGTTAATGTAAACTGAGAGTGTATTTTTGAAAAATCAGAGCCCACTCTGATATCGCTTAAAATAACGGATTTTCCCCTGCCGTCTTCATTAAGAAAATTTGAACTTATCCAACTAAGTGTTTTGGCGATAGCGTCTGCAATTGTTGTCTTTCCGGCTCCATTTGTTCCAATAATTAAAGTTAGTTGTGGATTAAGGGTAATTGATATGTTACTAAATTTTCT
>NZ_JAUYGL010000008.1 GCF_030689745.1 Devosia sp. | reverse complement strand
TGAAGGAAAATAGCCCCCGGAAAACCGTGCAGGTCAAAAAGATATTTCCATATATAAAACTCGCATCCAGACCGGGCTTGTCCAACAAACGGTTCAGATTGTGGCTCGCTGCGCGATCACAATCTAACCTTACTCGTTAGGGCTTTTTTGCCTTGAGTGCATCGATCTTAGATTGCACAAGCTGAACTAGAGCAGGCGCAGAATAAACATACTCAAGTATGGCTTTGCTGAGCCCCTCAAGAATTGGTACTTCTGCTGGGGTAAGTTCACCGAGATTAGCATGAGCACCAATATTTCTAAGGTGGCGAAGAGCGTGAGCCATATCGGCGAGTTGTTGCGGCATGATGCCCTTTTTAGCGATGTCCTCAAGGCGTTGAAATAAATCATCTCCGACAGCGTTTTTGTCGATACACACAAGATCGAGAACCCTGCCAAGAAGTACCGCGAAGGCGTTGGAATCGATGGTCTTTACTCTTTGAGCGGCTTCGTAGGACTTGGATATTTGTTGTGGTAGCCCACGAATTACCTGAGGGCCGTTTGGATAAAGAATTTCGTATTCTGGCCCACACTCATCAGTGAGTAGGTCATGCCAGTAGCCTTTTCTGAATAAAACACTATTACAGGAAAGGCATTCAAGAACTTCCCAGTATGGGCCTGCCTCCCATGACATGCCTGATTCTTCGTCGTCGTGATTTTTAATGTGGCTATATTCGGCAACTATAAGCATTGGAGCTTTGTTGCCGCAGTGCGTGCAAGTAAAAGCTGCGGTATGTTTTTTCTCGACCATACAATCCTCTTAATTGCCCTAACGTGGAATTAACCGGCTCCGCGCTTTTGCGGAGTCCGGGTTGAATGTCGGGTTAGAACTTTTTTGAATTGCGCGCATATGTGCTGACTCTTAGCCCCTTTGATTCTTGATTTCCTTGGCTAATTTTTTGCCGATAGCAAATCTGTGTAGCCAATTTTTTCGCAAAATTCAATCGCGCTCTCAGGATCATCAATGTCGATTTTAATATTCGAATCTAATTTGCCTTTTGTCCAAGTGAGAACAGCCACAAATGGTTGAAAGCCAACGTAACCTCCATAACTATTTTTTGAATTAACCATGCCGCAATAGTGAACATACCAACTCTTTTCAGCTAACTTAACCCACTTAAATTTTGCAGCGTCCGGGTCTTTCAGTTTAAGTTTGACTGCATTAGAGATCATTGCTTTTTCGTTTTTAGTCAGAGAAAGATTGCGTTGTTTGAGGGGGATTGGTTTATCCACAAAAACGCCATCCCTTTCCTGCTGAAGCTCTCGCTGATCATTGCACGTCGATTCGGACATTGACTCCCCGTTTTCCCATCGACAGTTCACCAGATCATCATCCGCATAAACTATTTGGCACGCCACAAACAGCATTACCGCAGCTATTTTTCTCACATTAATTCCCTTTCAATTGGCTACCGAGGCACGACCCTAATGCTGTGTCAGACGCATGTGCGGCCTACTCGAATTCCAAGTCCGTAACTTCAACCCTGACTTTGCCACTCCAGTCTGACGGAGCAGAATCCAACAAACCACCGATGAATTGTCGGCTGTAATTCGGCTTTAGAGGCGTATTGTCTCGTCCCCCAAAGGAATATTCTGACACAAGAACCGCAGAAGAATCTTTCTCGAAAACAACCTTATCATCCTTGTCTAGGCAATAGGTTGTTACTTCAACCCGCTTGAGCGACCTATCCCCTTTATTTTTGATCTCTCCAAATGCAGCCGATCCGTGTAAATATTTCAACTCCCTGATTTCAATGTTTCGTATCTCGATATTCGGGAAGTAGGCTCGTTTTTCCTTGTATTCAACTACCTTCTCATCAAGCTCCTTGACTTTCCTAGGAGCCTCATCGTCCCTTGAAGACAGTGCCATGATTTCAGAATACTTGGCCTTAGCTTCTGCAAAATTTTTCTGTCTCTCCAGTTTCTCTGCCGCCGCTTTCAGTTCGTTGATCTTTTTTTCGTTCGCCCATCCCATGTAGACCCGCCATCCGTCCTTTCCTTTAACAAGATCGAATTGTTCTGTTTTAGTGGTAGTAGGTAGATTCTTGCCCTTCATTTTTTCAGCAACAATTTTTTCCATCTCTTTTTCATCAGGTTTGCCGCCACTCAAGATCGATTTCATGGCAGTACCGAGAAATTCTCCCATAACTTGATTGAGGTCTGGTTTAGTGACATCAACTGTTGCTAAAGCTTTATCTCCTGACACCTTAACCTCTTTGATGCTGAAAGTTGTTTTTCCAGCTAAGGCTTTTGTAAAACCGCCAAAAAAAGCGGTCGAAAAATCTTGCTGGCTCTTGATGGTTTTATCTTCGGCAGATAGGAACTCATAAGCTTTTTCGGAATTGCCTTGAAAATAGTTATCAAGATAGTCAGAAAGAACTTCCTTCGGATTAGGGGCTAAAGTGCATCCGGCAAAGAAAAGAATTAAGGATATTACTGCTGCAAAATACCCGGCTCTGTTCATTGGGAATCTCCATTTGGGTGTTTTTTGCTCAACATTTAAAAAGGGGATGCGCGCTTTTGCGCAGACCCGCTTGAGCGTAGAACTCTGCATCATAAAAAGCCGATTCCCGCCTTGTTACGGGCACCCGCAAATGGGTCAAATTCGACATAGTCTTGTAAACGCTCAAGCATAAGTTCAACGAACTTTGGGACATCGCTAACCCACCCCGGAGGTGTTTCTGCTCCATCAGATTCAGTTCTAAAGAAACTAAACTGGGCTTGACCTGCATTGAATCGCACAGCTAACTGCAGGTAACAAGTTTCCTTCGGAAAGCTGTTTCTGTCACGATCAAAGGTGATAGCGAGTCCGAACATCAGTTCGCCTTTCTCGGTTATCGCCTCTTTTGGAATATGACCTTTCATGCGTTTCGTTTCGGGATGAAGGTATAGAAGATCAACGTAAGAATGGCTCTCACCCGAAACCGGGTTGACCCAAGGTTCATCCGGCGGTTCGACACGGGCTACGAACGCGTCTCGAAGCAGGACGCACTGTTTGCGCAGCGCGTCCCGCCATTCGGCGAACCGGTCTTCTTGCTTGGTCCAAAGCTGACAGTAATCAGAGTGCTTCATAAATTGTCCGGCAATAAGTTCTAACGTTTGAATTCACCGGCGCTGCGCGGCTTCATCGCGCAGCGTCCGGTGGAATGATGGGTTCGGCCAACCCTGCAATTTCAATGAGCCGCTTTTCAGTGAATTTCCATACCACGGGTATGCGGTCGATAGTACCAGCGGCCTTAGCACGTTCTGTCCAGATATGCTCTTCGTACAGAATGGTGTCACCGCGCCCTGCAGCCGCAGCCTTCAACCACAACGCAATTTCAGTAGGGGCAGCAAGGTACATGCGCGGCAGTGCATCAACGGCGACGCCACGGAATTGAACGAGACAGAACACTGTCTTCTTGGAATGTTTGTTCAACCATTTATCGGCAGCACCGTGGTAGTCGGCGTTAGCGATATACGACTGCGTTAGCCCCCACCCGCCGTCTTGGCTTCCCTTGACCGAAACTTTCAGTATTCGTTCGCCATTTACGGCAACAAGGTCGTACTCGGGTTGATTGGCTCCGTACTGGACCGACACATCCCACCCGCACCGCGCGAACTGAGCTGCCGCGAATGCCTCTGCTGCTGTAGCAACTTGCCAAGAGGTAATCATGTGCGAATAGAGGCCGAACGTGGAGCTAAGGGGCTGCGCGCTTTTGCGCAGTCCCGCTTGAGCGTAGGGTTGGACGAAGCCGCTACGCGGAGACAAGCCACTTCCACTATCCGCTCCAAAAATTAACATATGACCTCGCCCCAACTTGGGATTTTTAACGCACTCGCGAGGTTGTA
>NZ_JAUYGL010000237.1 GCF_030689745.1 Devosia sp. | reverse complement strand
GCTAGCAGCGCTGCGCTTGTCGCAATGATGGGAACTGGGGGAGAATGGTACCGCCTCTCCGGATTGAACGGAGGACCTCTAGATCCACAATCTAGCGCTCTAACCAACTGAGCTAAGGCGGCAAAGCTTATCAAGGGGTGGGGCGAAGCCGCATCCCGACAGCGGGCGGAACATAGGGCGAGAAATCGGGGATGACAAGCACCCATTTGCGCAAGTTCCCAAGCATTTTATCGGCCACCAGGACGGTGGGAAACACCCAAGGCGACCCTGCACATCACAGTTTGACAGGATTTGGCGCTTAACCATGCCGGGCGAAGCCGGGCTGGGGACGGCGTGCCGCTATGGACCGTGCGCGACCCGCACTATATTGAAGAAAGCTTAAGGTTCCGGGCACAACTGTGCCGGAATGGCACAATCGGATGCCAGCCCCCCGGAACGGAGACGACGGCAGTTCATGAATGCTGACTGGACCACATCGCCGACTGCACGCCGTGTGCTGCAGCATGCCGCAGACACGCGGCCGGCTTGGCTATGGTCGCATGATGGGCAGACATTGCTCTGGCACAATCCGGCGGCCGAGCTTTTCCTCGCCAAGCTGAAAAAATACGGGCTGAAGCTGGCGTCGCCCGCCGTGCCGATCAAGGGACAGGTCGCCCGCAATATCCGGCTGGGCTCGACCGATCGCAGCAGCCTGGCGCGCATTCAGTTTCTCGCCGGGGCGAAGCCGGCATCGGCGACCTGCGTCACCACGCCCCTGATCTGGCAGGATGGTCAGAGTGTGCTGCTGATCGTCGGCGTTGACCCGATCGACGCCGCGATACTGGCTGCCGGCCCAGACGAAGGTGCCTCGGCGGCGGACGACACCGCGGCATTGCCACCAGAGACTGCAACTGCCGACCAGCCGCCGGTCAGCACCGAATCGTCCAACGCGCCCGAAGATACACCGGCCAGCCAGGATGTTGCCGCTTGGGATGGCGAAGACGATCACGTCACGGCCGAGCCCGAAACACAGGACCAACCGCCCGCCTTGAGTGCGGAGACGCGCGCCGCAGCCGACGACACCGCCTATGCGCGGGCGCTCGATAATTGGCGCGACGCCGAGCAGGACGCCGAACCAGCGCTGAGCGCGGTCACCACACCAGCCGCAGACGAGCCGCCCCAAGTCGATGCCAGCAGCGATGTGCCGGAGGCGGAGGCGACTGCTGCGCCCGAGGCGGAACTTCCACAAACGGGCAGCCGGTTGAGCCAGTTGGTGGACAGGCTGGCAGCAGATGAGGCGCTCTATACACCGCTGAGCGCAGCCGATGACACTTTTGCCGGACCAGCGGCCGCAAAGGGCGAGCCTGTGACCGAGCTTGAACAGGTCGGCGATGACATGCGGGCATCGCTGCAGGCGGGCGAGCGCGATGCCAGCGCCGAGCAGAATGCCGAGCCGGGCGAGCAAACGGAAGCCGAAACGGATCTCGCGGCGCTGGAGGCACTGGATGCTCCAGTTGATGCAGCCGCAGGCGATGGGCCAAAGGCTGATGCTGATGCCGATGCGGCAGACGAGGCCGCGCAACGTCTGAATGCCGCCCTGGCCGAGATCGCGACGCCACCAGCCACCGATCCCGAGATCGTCGAGCGCGTGTCGCGCTACAATTTTGACGAGCTGTCGCGCATTCTCAATGATCGGGTCGGTGAATCCAGCCTGCCGCCCCCTGCCCCGCCTCCGGCTCCGACATCCAGCCCCACGCAAAGTGGCGCCTTGATCAGCCTCAGCGGCGAGACCCTGGTGTTGAACCGCCTGCCGCTGGGCATTCTGGTGTTCCGCGACCAGCAGGTATTGTTCGCCAATCGTGCGATCACCGAGATGGTGGGCTATGAATCGGTTGAAGCGCTGCGGCAGGGCGGGCTTGCGGCAGTATTCCCCGCAGCGGGGCCAGAGGGCCAGGAAGCCGGACCAGTCAACCATCTGGTGCAGCGCGACGGCACCTTGATCCCGGTCACGGCGCGGCTGCAGTCGATTTCGTGGCATGGCCGGCCCGCCTTGATGCTGTCAGCCAGTAGCACTGAGGTGCGGACCGGTCACGAAGGGGCCGTCAACGCCTTCGCCCAGGCGGTGGCCGAGGTGCGCGGCGATGGCTTTTTTGAAGCCAACCGGACCGGCGTGGTGAGCACTATCACGGCTCGGGCCAGCACCCTGCTGGGCCGGGACGGACCGGTGGAAGGCAAACTCCTGGCCAATCTGATCGCCGCTGCCGATGTTGCGGTACTGCGCGAGTTCCTTGAGCGGCCCGCCCGCTTTGCCGAGACGGCGCGGCCATGGCTGAAGCTGCTATCGGCCACAGGCAAGGCGGAAATTTCGATATTTGCCCAAGGTCAGGCCGGGGTGGTGACCGGCTATTTCGGCTTTGTGCATGGGCGGACCCCGGCCCCGGTGCGCCTGGCAGGCCCCTCGGACGCAGACCCGGCGCTGCTCGGACGGATCAGCCGGGGCGTGAGGCGCCCGCTCAATACCATTATTGGTTTTGCCGAACTGCTCCGCAATACAGCACCAACTGCCGAAGCTGCCCAATTGCAGGACTATGCGCGCGACATCGGCGCCGCTGGCCAGGAAATCGTCGCACTGGTCGACGAGCTGGAAGATTACGCGCGGCTACGCGATGGCCGCTATCTGCCGCAGCGTGCCAGCATTGATCTGACCGAATTGCTGGAAAGCTGCATCGTGCGCATTCGCCAACAGGCGCGCAATGCGCGGGTGATTGTGCGCAACGGCATTTCCGAGACCCTGCCCCGGCTGACCGCGGATCGGGCTTCGCTGGAACAGGCAGTGCTCAACCTGCTGGCCAGCGCCATTGATCAAAGCCCGACGGGCGGGGCGGTGGTGATCTCGGCCCAGCGTGAGGATGGCGGCGGGATTGCCGTGCATGTGCGCGACAGTTCGCTCAACGCCGTCGATATGGCGGAGCGCTTCGTGGTGTTCCGCGACGGCCCCGGGCGCGATGGCAAGGCGCTGGCACCGGTGCGCTCCAGCGTCGGACTGGCACTGACGCGCTCGCTGCTGGCAGTCAACGCCTTCTCGCTGTCGGTCGATCCAGCGGGCGAAATGGGGATGCTGTTTACGCTCAAAATCCCCGCCGATCTGGTAGAAAACCTGCCAACGAGCGACGTGGACGAATAGGCTCGCGGTATTGCGCACTATGTCGCAGGAAAAAAATCAGCGAAGCTCAATTCGCTAGTGGCCTGTTTTATCTAGTCAATTGCGCGCCAGTTTTGAACGTTTCTAGAGTTTAAATCATTGATTTTACTAGACAATATTGACTTGCCCGGCGCGATCGGGGAGAAGGTCGACAGTTTAGCGAGCCCTTGAACCTCGCCTGAAACCGGAGACCAACATGACGAACACGACCAACATCGCGCGCCTTTCGGTCGCTCTGCTGACCACGGCCTGCCTGGCCGGCGCTGCCGCCCCGGCCTTTGCCCAGAGCGGCGAAGTCAACATCTACAGCTATCGCGAGCAGAGCCTGCTGCAGCCCTTGCTCGATCGGTTCTCGGCGGAAACCGGGATCAAGGCCAATGTGCTCTATGCCGGCGATGGCCTGCTCGAGCGGGTGGAGGCAGAAGGCGAATTGTCACCGGCCGATGTGGTGGTGACTGTCGATATCGGCAATCTGGTGGGCGCCCAGGAGCGTGGCCTGACCCAGAAGATCACCACCCCGATGCTTGACGAGCGCGTGCCCGCCGAGTTCCGCGCCGAGGACGACAGCTGGACCGCGCTGTCGCTGCGCGCCCGGGTGTTCTATGTCTCCAAGGATCGCGTTGACGCCACGGCGCTGAGCTATGACGACATTACCAAGCCCGAATGGAAAGGCCGTCTGTGCACCCGGGCGGGCGACCATGCCTACAATATCGGCCTGATCGCCCAGCGGATCGCCGCCAATGGGCTCGAAGAAACCCGCACCTGGCTGGCCGGCGTACGTGACAATCTGGCCTATCCACCCGCGGGCAGTGACCGCGAGGGGGTCAAGAACATCCTGGCCGGGACCTGCGATCTGTCGATCACCAATACCTATTACATGGGCGCCATGCTCAATAACGATGCCGAGCCCGAGCAGAAGCAATGGGCCGCGGCGGCGCGCATCATCTATCCTGATGCCGATGGTGATGGCACGCAGGTGAATGTGGCCGGTGGTTTCATCGCCAAGTATGCACCCAATGCAGAAAACGCCAATGCCCTGATTGGCTTTCTGCTCTCGGACGAGGCGCAGCAGATCTATGCTGACACCAATTACGAATTCCCCGTAGTGCCCTCGGTGGCGCCTGCCGAACTGACCCAGAGCTGGGGCAAGCTGAACCCGGCCAAGACGCCATTGACCGAGATTGCCGCACATCGTGACGAAGCGGCCGCCCTTGTCGATGAGCTCAAGTTCAACGAAGGCGCGCAGAACTAGTGACGCGGAATCGCGCTGTTTCGGGCGCACCATTCCAACGCCAGAATGCATGGACCGGTAGGGCAGTTGCCCTGCCGGTCGTTCCACTTCTGCTCGCGGCCTTGATGGGGCTGCCCATTGGGTGGCTGGGCTGGTCGGCGCTGGGGGCAATCGCCTCGGGCAGCAATGTGCTGGCCGTGACCATGCTGCCCACCGCCTTGCGCGAAACCGGCTGGCTGATGGTCAGTGTCGGTCTGGCGACCGGCTGCGCCGGGCTGGTTGCGGCCTGGCTGGTGACGCATTATGAGTTTCCGCTGCGGCGGGTGTTTGACTGGGCGCTGGTGCTGCCGCTGGCGGTGCCAACCTATCTGGCCGCCTATAGCTATGTGGAATTTCTGGGCTTTCCCGGACCGATCCAGACCGCGCTGCGGGGGCTCAACGGCGCCACAACGCTGCAGGAATACTGGTTCCCCGATATCCGCAGCCGATGGGGCGCGGTGATCGTCATGTCCAGCGTGCTCTACCCCTATGTCTATGTCGCCTGTCGGGCGTTTTTCCTGATGCAGTCGACCTCGCTGAATATAGCGGCCCGAACGCTTGGAGCCGGCAGCATGCGGACGTTTTTCAGCGTGACTTTGCCGCTGTCACGCCCGGCCCTGGTGGTGGGTATCACACTGGCGATGATGGAAGTGGTCAATGATCTGGGAGCGGTGCAGTATTTCGGCATCAACGCCATCACCGCGATCATCTATTCGACCTGGATCAACCGCTCGGACTTTGGCGGCGCGGCGCAACTGGCGGTGACCGTGGTGCTGGTGATCGGACTGCTGATTGCTGCCGAACAGCGAGCCCGGCATGACCGGGTCTATCTGGGCCGGCGCGACAGCCGGGTGCCGCCCGCGCGGGAATATCTGATGGGGCCGCAGCGCTGGCTGGCATTCGGATTTTGCCTCGTGCTGCTGGCGCTGGGGTTCGGCATTCCAGTGGGGCAATTGAGCTATCTGGCGTTGCGCGGGTTGGGGCCCGGCAGCCTGGGCCAGACTGTAACGGCGTTGATCCCCACCCTGATCCTGGCCGGTCTGGGCGCGCTGATAACAGTGTTGGTTGGGCTGGTGGCGGCCAAGCTGGCGCAGCGCTCGGGCCCCACCGGGCGCGGGGCGATCCGGCTGGCGACCCTGGGTTACGCGATTCCCGGCACCGTGCTGGCGCTGGGGCTGTTGCAGCCGCTGGGACAGGCCGATCTGTGGTTCAACCGGATGACCATGGCGCTGGCTGGGTGGCGGCCCGGACTGATCCTGTCGGGGTCGATGGCGGCGCTCCTCTATGTCTATACGGTGCGGTTTCTCGCCGTCAGCCATTCGACGCTGGACGCCGCCATCAAGAAGCGGGGCGACGCGATGCTCGATGCCGGGCGGGTGCTGGGAGAACGGCGGCTGGGCTTGCTGCTGCGCATCGACCTGCCGACGCTGATGCCGGCAATATTGAGCGCGGGGACGTTGGTGTTCGTCGAAATCGTCAAGGAATTGCCGGCCACCCTGCTGCTGCGGCCGCTGGGCGTGGACACGCTGGCGACGCTGGTCTATTCGCGCGCCAATGTCGGACTATTCGCCCAGGCGGCGCTGCCCGCCCTCTTCATTGTGCTGGCGGGGCTCATTCCGGTCATTCTTGCCACGAGACTGGGCGATCGTAGGAAAGTATAACCTTTGTGCGTGCTGCCATGTTAGTGGCGATACCGTATATGCTCGCGTTATGGGAGCCGGAGCCTCACGCGCCGGCATGATCCTGAGGCTGGGGGACAGGCGGGTTGGCACCTGATGCACCGCCCTCCGAGCTGAATGATCGAACGGCGCTGAACCGCCGAAACTGGGAGTTACCTATGGACAAGACGTTGCAGGCATTCGGGCTCGCTGCGGCACTGGCAGTCGGCATGGCCGGCGTGGCACTGGCGCAGCCGAGCGAAATCCGCATCGGCGTGGCGCTGGAGCCACCAGCGCTCGACCCCACCGCCGGGGCGGCTGAGGCCATCGACATCGTCGTCTATCAGAACGTGTTTGAGGGTCTGACCCGCATTGACCAGAACGGCGCCGTGCAGCCGGGGCTGGCCAGCGCGTGGAGCATTTCCGATGACGGGCTGACCTATACCTTCACGTTGCAGGACGGGGTTACCTTTCACGACGGCACCAGCTTTGATGCCGAAGACGTCAAGTTCACCTTCGATCGCATCCTGTCCGAAGACAGCGTCAATGCGCACAAGGAGTTCTTCACCCCGATCACGAGCGTGACGGTGATCGATCCGCTGACCGTGGAAATGACGCTGGACCATGTCATCGGCCGCTTCCTGTTTGACCTGGGGCGCGGTGACGCGGTGATCGTGGCGCCTGAAAGCGCCGACAACAACGCCAATGAGCCGATCGGCACCGGGCCCTTTGCCTTTGTGCAATGGGACAAGGGCAGCCGGGTGGTATTGGAGGCCTATGGCCCCTATTGGGGCGAGCCCGTGCATCTGAGCAAGGCGACCTATGTGTTCATCGGCGACACCGCAACAGTGACCAATGCGCTGCTGGCCGGCGACATTGACGGCACCAACAATTTCGCCGCCGAAGCAATGGCGGTGTTCGAGAACAATCCGCAGTTCAAGGTGCTGGTTGGCACCACTGAAGGCGAGACCATCCTCACCACCAATAACAAGAAGCCGCCGTTCGACAATCTCAAGGTGCGCCAGGCCATGGCCCATGCCATTGACCGGCAGGCCATCATTGACGGCGCCACCTATGGCTATGGCGTGCCGATCGGGGCGCCATTTGCGCCGCATAATCCCTATTATGTCGACCTGACCGGCACTTATCCGTTTGATATCGAGGCGGCCAGGGCGCTGCTGGCCGAGGCCGGCTATCCGGATGGCTTCAGCGCGACGCTGAAGCTGCCGCCCGTCGCCTATGCCCGGCTCTCGGGGCAGATCATTGCCAGCCAGTTCGCCAAGGTCGGCATCGAGCTCGAGCTGATCAACGTGGAATGGGCGCAGTGGATCGAGGACGTGTATTCCAACAAGGATTACGACCTGACCATTATCAGCCATGTGGAGCCGTTCGACATTGGCAATTATGCCAACCCCGACTACTACTACGGCTACGACAATCCCGACTTCCAGGCGCTGATCGAGACCCTGAATGGCACGACC
This sequence comes from Devosia sp., assembly GCF_030689745.1. Classification (GTDB taxonomy): domain Bacteria; phylum Pseudomonadota; class Alphaproteobacteria; order Rhizobiales; family Devosiaceae; genus Devosia; species Devosia alba. The sequence goes on along the minus strand of NZ_JAUYGL010000237.1, from coordinate 4,079 downwards.
GACGAAGCCAAGCGCCAGGAACTGGCCATCGAGGCCCAGACCATCCTCGCCAAGGACGCGGTCAATGGCTATCTGTTCGAACTGGCCCAGACGGGCGTGTGGAACGCCAAGCTCAGCGGCATGTGGCAGAACTCGCCCATCGAGGGCCTGGTGCTGCGCGATATCAAGTGGGCGGAGTAAGCCCGTCGGCATTGCGCACGTGAATACCCCCACCCTCATTCCCTCCCCGCATGGGGGAGGGAAGCCTATGCGGCGCAACATCGAAAATCTGGTGCTGAACCTGACCCCATCGCCTCCCGTCCCCTTGTGGGGAAGACGTGGGGGCGGGCCGGAATTGATGCTCGCATGATCGTTTACATCCTCCGCCGTTTCCTCGGCTTTGCCGCGACGCTGCTAGTTGCGGCTCTGGTGATTTTCCTGCTGCTCGATCTGCTGCCGGGCGATCCGGCACAGTTCATTCTGGGAATGAATGCGACGCCGGAATCGGTGGCGCGGCTGCGTATGCAGATGGGACTGGATGTGCCGGCGCCGCAGCGCTTCGCTGGTTGGATCTGGGGCATGCTGCAGGGTGATTTCGGCATGTCCTACACGCAGCGCGCGCCAGTGGCGCACCTGATCTGGGACCGGCTGGGGGTCACCGCGCCGCTATCGCTATTTGCCATGCTCATTTCGATGGTGGTCGGGCTGCCGCTGGGCATTCTGGCGGCCCGTCGGCGTGGCAAGGCGCTCGACACGGCCATCATGGTGCTGGCCCAGACCGGTGTCGCCGTGCCCAGTTTCTGGTTTGGCATGTTGCTGGCGCTGCTGTTTGCCGTGACGCTGGGCTGGCTGCCGCCGGGCGGCTTTACCCCCTGGCATGAAGATGCCGGTGCGGCGCTGCGCAGTCTTGTCCTGCCCAGTCTGGCGCTGGCGCTGCCGCAGGCGTCGATACTGGCGCGGGTGATGCGCACGGCGCTGGTGGATGTGACGGGGCAGGATTTCATTCGCACCGCCCGGGCCAAGGGACTGACCATGGGCGAGGCCGTTTGGCGGCACGGCGTGCGCAATGCGCTGCTGCCAGTGCTGACAATATTGGGGCTACAATTCGCGTTCCTGATTGCCGGCACGATCATCGTCGAGAATGTGTTCTACCTGCCCGGGCTGGGCCGACTGATTTTCACCGCTATTTCCCAGCGTGATCTGACCCTGGTGCGGGGCGCCACCATCGTGCTGATCATTGCGGTGACATTGACCATGCTGGTTACCGATCTGGCCTATGGGCTGGTTGATCCACGGCTGCGCGAAGGACCACCCTCATGAGACGGCTGCTGGCCCATCCCAGCCTGGCCATTGGTCTGAGCGCGACGCTGCTGTTCGCGCTGCTGGGACTGGTATCGTTGGTCTGGACCCCCTTCCCCATCGCCGACATCGATATCGGACGGCGGTTTCTCGGGGTGACGGCATCGCATTGGCTGGGCACCGACAATCTGGGCCGCGACATGGTCTCGCTGTTGATGGCGGGCACACTGACCAGTTTTCTGGTGGCGGCGCTGGCGGTGGGGATCGGCGCCGGCATCGGGGTGCCGCTTGGGCTGCTGGCGGCCGCCTGGGGCGGGCCGGTGGAATGGCTGGTGCTGCGGTTCTCCGATTTCATCTTCGCCTTTCCTGCCGTGATCGTGGCTATCCTGATCACCACGCTGGTGGGGCCGGGCGCCATAAACGCCATCATCGCCATTGGCATCTTCAATATTCCGGTGTTCGCCCGGGTGGCGCGGGGCGGCGCGCTGAGCATTGCGACGCTGGATTTTGTTGCCGCGGGACGGCTGGCGGGATTGGGCAATACGAGGATTGCCTATCGTCATCTGCTGCCCAATATCATGAGCCTGCTCATCGTGCAGGGCACCATCCAGATGTCGCTGGGCATACTGGCGGAGGCCGGGCTGAGCTATATCGGGCTGGGCACGCAGCCGCCCGAAACCAGCCTGGGCCTGATGCTGCGCGACGCCCAGGGGGTGTTTCTGATCCATCCCTGGCTGACCCTGCTGCCCGGCATTGCCATCGTGCTGATCGTGATCGGCCTCAATATTGCCGGCGACGGCCTGCGCGACGCCATCGACCCACGCCTGCGGCAAGGACCGACCAATGTCCTTGCTTGAACTATCGGGTCTGTCGGTACATTTCGGAACAATGGCGGCGGTGGCCGATGTCAGCCTGACGCTGCAGCGCGGCGAGCGCTTCGGCATTATCGGCGAGAGCGGCTCGGGCAAGACGCTGACAGCACTGGCAATCAGCGGGCTGCTACCGGAAGGCGCCGAGATGGGGGGCAGCATTGCCCTCGATGGCGTGCCCCTGCCCCGCTCCGAACGCGAAATGGCGCGGCTGCGCGGCAAGCGGATCGGCATGGTGTTTCAGGAGCCGATGACGGCGCTGAACCCGTTGATGCGGGTGAATGCGCAGATAGCCGAAGCCATCGCGCTGAACCCCGGTGAGATGGTCAACGTCGACGTGGCGCAGTTGCTGGCCGAGGTGGGACTGGAACCCCGGCATGGCGAGCGCTTTGCGCACCAGCTTTCGGGGGGACAACGCCAGCGGGCGATGATCGCCATGGCGCTGGCCGGCCAGCCCGACATTCTGATTGCTGACGAGCCAACTTCGGCGCTCGACATGATTACCCAACGCATGGTGCTCGATCTGATTGCCGAGATCTGCGAGCGACGGCACATGGCGCTGCTGTTCATCAGCCATGATCTCAAGGCCGTGGCGGCGCTGTGCTCGCGAGTGGCGGTGCTGCATGAAGGGCGCGTGGTGGAGAGCGGCCCGGTAGCCGAGGTGTTCTCGCGCCCACGCGAAAGCTATACCCAATTGCTGGTGGCGGCATCGCGCTTTGTGATGCCAACACTGGTGCGCCAACCCATTGGCGACGCGCTGTTGAACCTGGACAAGGTCACGCGGGATTACCGCCGTGGCGGGGTGCTGATCTGGGCCCGCGAGCCGGTGCGGGCGGTCGATGCGGTCAGCCTGCAGATTGGCAGGGGGGAATGCCTGGCGCTGGTGGGGCCATCGGGATGCGGCAAGACCACGCTGGCCAAGATCATCGTCGGTCTGGACACGGCCAGCAGCGGGCAGATCACGCTCAGTGGGCAGCGCTATCACGGGGCGGACCTGCCGCAGCGCTTGCGGCGCGATGTGACGCTGGTGTTTCAGGACCCGTTTGGCAGCTTTGATCCGCGCCTGACGATCGGGAGGTCGCTGGCCGAGCCGCTGCGGCTGGAGCCGGATCTGCGGCGTGAGACCGTGCCGGCGCGCCTGGTTGAGGCCATTGAGGCTGTGGGACTGGAAGCGGGCATGCTGGAGCGTTATCCGCACGAATTTTCCGGCGGGCAACGCCAACGCCTGGCGATTGCCCGGGCGCTGGTGACGCGGCCCAAGCTGGTGGTGCTGGACGAACCGGTTTCGGCGCTGGACATGTCAGTGCGCGGCGACGTGCTGAGCCTGCTGGCCCGGTTGCAGGCCGAGTTCGGGCTGACCTATCTGATCATCAGCCACGATCTGGACATGGTGACCGCCATGGCCGACCGCGTGCTGGTGATGGAGGCGGGACAGATCGTTGAAGAAGGTGCGCCGGCACAGATATTTGCCAAGCCGCAGCATCGGCTGACGCGCGACCTGGTGGCCGCGCGCCTGCCCGAAGTGGGCTAGAGCACGCCGATATAGGCGCCGAACGGTTCGAGATTGATTTCGCCATTGCTGGCTGCAGCGAGGACGCCGGGGCAGCCCGCGTCGAGCGGCTGCATGCCCGCTGGCAAGCGATAGGCGGTAGCAGCCTCGGCCATGTTGAAGACGCAGACCAGGCGCTCGTCGCCGTGCTGGCGAATGAAAGCCAGCACATCGCCCTGCACGGGCAACAGCTCAATGCTGCCCTTGGCCAGGGCCGGATGGGCGTGGCGGAACCCCAGCATGGCGCGATAATATTCCAGCACCGAGCCCTCGACGCCATGCTGGGCATCAACAGCGTGGGTCAGATGCTCAGCAGGGACCGGCAACCAGGTGCGGTTGGCGGTCGAAAACGCGCCATTGTGGGCATGTGACTGCCAGACCAT
>NZ_JAUYGL010000229.1 GCF_030689745.1 Devosia sp. | reverse complement strand
ACCCGCCAAGGATCAGCATTGCCCAGAGCCGCTCGGCTCGCGTCAGATCTGCAATCATACTTGTTTGCCTCATTCCAGGTGCAGGCAAACTAGCCCATCCGGTGTCGACATGCAGGATAAAAAACGCGCTGTCCTTGATCTGGCGCAAAGACACCCTATGCGCCGACCGGGAATCGCGATTTTGCTGTAGGCCAGCTTTGAATTCGTTGTCGGATTTTGGCGCGACGAACGCATGATCCTATTTTCTGCGGACAGATAGGATTGCTGGCCATCGATCATGACCGAAAGGTGGCGCAGGAAGTCTTGCCCGCCGACCTGGGTTCTTCGCTGACATCCATTTTTTTGGAGATTGCCGCGGTGTCAGTGGCAGCGCCGTTTCTGCGGACTGGATCTAGTCTTTCTGAAGCGGCCTCAGCCAACATCGACGCTCTCGATGGCTGTCACAGTGAGTGTGAGCGGGCTCATGGCGCCCCGGCGGGCAGCTCTCGGTTCCCAGTACTGGTAAGCAGCCGCTGGATCGGCCTGCTTGGACTTCCACCAGACGTTCGGGTCAGAGCGATAGAGCAGACTATATCCAAGCTGCGAGCTGCAGATCCAATAGCGTTGGCTTATTGGTTTGCTAAACGCACCTTTGTCACCTCCGTGAAAAGGCTGCGAACGGGTTCTTGTGGAACAACTGTACGACGGTATCAGACGTAACACCTGAGCGCTTCAACAGGGGCAGCAGTTCCGTATTCACCACGGTATACGGCTTAGGCACACCGCCGTTTGGCTGAGCTGGATCGTACCATCCACGGTCGTGGCTTACCAGCAAGTGATTGACTAGCCCTGCGTCGAGCGCGCGCATAATCAGCGCGGCGCTCTCCTCGACAGGAACGGCGCCGATGTTGTCATACTCGATCCAAGCTCCGCGAGCCACGATAGCTTTGTGCAAGGCAAAATCTGGCTCGGCATGAGTGTGGATTGACAAGAAGCGTTCCGGCGAACCACCCTCTTCTTTTATGATATCGAGCTGGTCCATGACAACAGACCCGCGGATGGTGTGGCTGCCGATCAGGGCTCCAGTCTTTTTCGAAGCTTGGGTTGCTGCTCGTAGAATTCTGGTCTCCAGAGGCGTAATGCCGTCATCCCCGGCGCTGATCTTGATCCATCCGGCTCGAAAGCCTGTCTCCTCGATCCCTGTATCGAGCTCGTCTACCATCCACTGGTACAATGCCTCTTCGCTAGCATCACGAACCCACGCCGGGATCCAGGGCTCCCGGTAAATCCCGGTCGGCACCACAATAGGAAAATCGGCTGCGATGCTGACCGCCAGATCGAGGTCCGCCCGGCGGCCCACGCCACCAGTAGAGCACTCCACCAGCGCGGTGACGCCGAGGGCCTTGATTGCCTCGATCTGAGGGACCATCAGGGAGACGACGCTTTCCTTTTCCGCTTCGGCGTACCCCGGCTGGTCCGGCGTCCTGAGATCGACGAACACATGCTCATGCGGGAGGATCATGCCCAAACGGTCCGCCGGTAACTTGCCCAAGGTGGTATAGAGATAGCGCATTGAAGCCTCAGGTTTGGTGTGAATGAATGTTCTGGAGGGCCGGACCAATCCGAATGGCATCTCGCCGATTCAATTCCAGCATCTTCGCCATTTCCGCATGCGCCAGAGCGCCGTTCCGGGATTTGATAGCCTGCGCTACGCGGATATGACCTTCCTTCGAGACCGGCTCGGTGACGCGTTCCAGGACGCTGAACTCATAGGATATGCGCAGCATGGTAACGAAAAGCTGTCGCATCTGACGCAGCATGCCGTTGCCGGTGGCGTCAAGAATCGTGGCGTGGAAACGGCAGTCGGCGGCAAACATGGCCTGCACGTCGTCCTGCTCCGGATGCAACGCCAGGGCAGCCTCGAGAATGGTGTCGATCTGATCGGCCGTTGCCCGTTCGGCCGCTAGTGCCGCTGCGGCAGGTTCCAGTATGATGCGCAACTCGGTAGTTTCGGCGAACATGACCGCCAGGCGGGGGTGCCCATGTTCGTGCCACGAAACCACATCCGCATCGAGCAGGTTCCACTCCTCGACGGCTCGAACCCGGGTGCCGTAGCGCCGCGCTGTCCGCACCAACCCTTTTCCCGACAGGACCTTAATGGCATCGCGGACGGTGGCTCGGCTGACTTCGAGGGATTCGGCCAGTTCCGGCTCTGTCGGCATCGTTTGCCCCGGGAGGTAGGCGTCGTTTGCGATCCTTCTTCCAAGGATGTCTACCGCCCGCTTCGCTGCCCCGTTCGGCAGTGCGTCACCCGGCATGACCGGTAACTGCAAGGTTCTTGTTTGGGCAATCAACATCCGACAGATCTCATTTTGGTTCTTACATATGATGTAAAGACATGCAATGTCTCTACCTGCACTGATCAGTCCAGTCGAACGTGACGGTGCAGGGAGAACTTTGCATAGATGCTTGCCAAGCCGAAAGGGCCAACAGGCCCGAGCGGAATGTCTCGGGCCGGGAATCCGGCTTCGAGATGAAAATCACCGCCATCGAAACACTCGTCGTTAACGCCATCCATCGCAACTGGATCTTCGTCAAGGTCCTGACGGACCAGGACGGCCTGCACGGCTGGGGTGAAGCGACACTGGAGTGGAAGACCAAGGCCGTCTCGGGTGCTGTCGATGATCTCAGCGGCTTCGTCATCGGCGAGGACCCGCACCGCATCGAACATATCGTCCAGAAGATGCGCCGGTTCAGTTTCTGGCCACTGGGGTCAATCGGGCTGACTGCGCTCTCCGGTATCGAACAGGCGCTCTGGGACATCAAGGGGAAAGCACTGGGCGTTCCAGTCTGGCAGTTGTTAGGCGGACGGGTCCGTGATCGCGTTCGCGTCTATACCCATCTATTGCAGGGCCGTCAGGACCGGTTGGTCGACCACCGTGACATCAGCGCGTTTTGCGATGCCGTTCAGGAAACCGTCGAGCTGGGGTATTCAGCGGTCAAGCTCGGCTTGGTCCCATACTCGGGATACGACGCGCCGCTGCCTGCCGTACGGCATGTCGAAAAGCTGTCCAATGCCATTCGGGAACGGGTCGGCACGACAGTGGACATCATGACCGATTTCCATGGCCGGCCGGATTCCGTGCATGCCGCCAAGGCGTTCATCGACGTTATAGCCCCGATCCGGCCCATGTTCGTCGAGGAGCCTATCCAGCCGGGCGATGCGGAAGGTCTCGCGCAGCTGTCGCGCATGGTCGACTGCCCCTTGGCCACCGGCGAGCGGCTCCTGACAACTCAGGAATATGCCGAACTCGCCAGGTTGCGGGCGGTCACCTATGTGCAACCCGATCTGGCCCATTGCGGCGGAATAAGCGGTGGCCGCAGGATCGCTGCGATCGCCGAGGCCGCGTCGATGGGGATCATGCCGCACAATCCAATGGGGCCGATAGCGGGGGCCGTTTCCCTGCAGTTTGCCGCGGCCACGCCGAACTTTGTCATCCAGGAAGAAGCCGTAGGCCTGGCACCCTGGTTCGGTGATATCTGCCAGAACGATCTGTTCGGTCTGACGGACGGTTGCTGGTCGATCCCGGAAGCGCCCGGACTGGGAATCGAAATCGACGAGCGAGCGGCATCTCGACACCCCTATGCGCCCGAAATCATTCCGGCGCTCGACGCGATCCTGCCCGATGGCCGCATCGCCAACTGGTAGCCAAGTTTCAACTCCGGGGCCATCCGGAACACTGACCACAATCAAGTTCGAATGGATTTATCATGCACAAGATCGGAATAGGTATCGTCGGCCTGGGCAACATCTCGGCCGCGTACCTGAAAGCCGCCCAGAACTTTCCCGTGCTCGACATCCGGGCAGTAGCCGATCTCAACCCTGAAGCTGCCAAAGCAAGGGCCGCCGAGTTCGGCCTGCGTGATGTCGCCATCGACGACATTTTCACCGACCCCTCGGTCGACATCATTCTCAACCTGACGATTCCACGCGCTCACGTGGAGGTTGGCCTGCGGGCAGTCGGTGCGGGCAAGCACGTATACTCAGAAAAACCGCTCGGCGTGACCTTCTCGGAAGGAAAGCGATTGGTCGAGGCGGCATCTGCAAAGGGCGTCCGCGTCGGGTCCGCACCAGACACCTTTCTCGGTGGCTCCCACCAGACTGCTCGTCACGCAGTGGACAGCGGCGTGCTAGGACAGATCGTTGGCGGAACCGCATACTTCATGTGTCCGGGCCACGAGCGTTGGCATCCCAATCCAGCATTCTACTATGACCAGGGTGGCGGCCCCATGCTGGACATGGGGCCCTATTACATCACCGATCTGGTCAATCTTCTGGGCCCGGTCAAACAAGTGCTCGGCGTTGCGACCATGCTGCGCTCTAGCCGCACCATTACGGCCAAGGAGCGGGCCGGCGAGATCATTCCGGTTCATGTTCCGACCCATGTCGCCGGCACGCTGGTTTTCGCCAGCGGCGCCGTCGTGCAAATGAGCATGAGCTTCGACGTGGCCGGCCACAAGCATCTGCCGCTCGAGATCTACGGGACGGACGGTTCGCTGATCGTTCCTGATCCGAACCATTTCGGCGGTCAGGTCGAACTGCTTGAAAAAGGCGGAGAGTGGACGAACGTTCCGACCGACCATCCCTATTGGGACGGCAACTTCCGCTCGATTGGGCTAGCCGATATGGCGGCGGCGCTCGTTAGCGGGCGGGCCCATCGCTGCAATGGCCAACTCGCCTTGCACGTCCTCGAAGTCATGGAAGCGTTTGGCACATCGCAAGAAACGGGCGCGGCCGTCACCATGACCACCACAGTCGATCGGCCGGAGCCACTCTCGACATCCCTGTCGAACGGCCAATTGGCCTAACCGCGCCGCTCGCGCCTTACAGCTACAGGAAAACACATGCGCCAGGCACTTATCGTTTGGGGAGGCTGGGAAGGCCATGAGCCGCGCCAGGGTGCGGAGATCATCCGTGCCTTCCTCCAGGAGGATGGTTTCGACGTCCGCCTCGAGAACACGACCCGGGCTTTCGCCGATCCTGCCATCAGGAACTACAGCCTGATTGTGCCCATCTTCACCATGAGCAAGATCGAAAAGGACGAGGTCAGCAATCTGGAAGCGGCTGTTCGGGGTGGCGTGGGGCTGGCTGGCTATCATGGCGGGATGGGCGATGCCTTTCGCGAGGCCGTGGACTATCAGTTCATGGTCGGTGGCCAGTGGGTGGCCCATCCCGGCAGCATTATTGACTACCAGGTCGACGTCACACGGCCCGATGATCCGGTGATGGCGGGGATCGAGAGTTTCCCCTACCGCTCGGAGCAATATTACATGCACGTCGACCCCAGCAATGAAGTGCTGGCGACGACCACCTTCACCGCAGAGCACGCTTCCTGGATCGATGGTGTCGTCATGCCCGTCGTGTGGAAGCGTCGACACGGAACCGGGAGGGTCTTCTATTCGTCGCTCGGCCATGTCGCCAGAGAGTTCGCGGTACCGCAGATGAGCACCATCCTGCGGCGCGGCATGAACTGGGCAGCACGGTAGCAGTCGGCCTCGATCTTTACGTATGATTTAGACTTGACTTACGTTCCTCAAGGACGCAGATTTTCGTTACGGGGCGTAGACCCTGGGAGGAGAATGCACATGTCTGGAATTTTTGGCCGCCTTGCGCGGCAGCGGGGGCTTTTTGCCCTCGGCACGGTGGCCATGCTCACCGCCATCGTTCCCGCAAACGCCCAAACCACCATTAAATGGCTGCATCTGGAGGCCAATCCCGATCGCCTCGCGACCTGGGAGGACATTGCCGCCGCCTACGAGGAGGCCAATCCCGACGTCACCATCGAGTTCCAGTTCCTGGAAAACGAGGCTTTCAAGGCCAAGCTGCCGACGCTGCTGCAGTCCAACGAGGCGCCCTCGATGTTCTATACCTGGGGCGGCGGCGTGCTCAAGGCGCAGTCCGAAACCGGCGCTATTCGCGATCTGACGGCAGCCATGGATGCCGATGGCGGCGCCTGGCGCAATGCCGTCAGCCCGGCGGCGGTCGATGGCCTGTCCATCGATGGCAAGGTCTGGGCCGGGCCCCAGCAATCGGGCCTGGTCTCGTTCTTCTACAATAAGGCGCTGTTCGAAGAGGCCGGCGTCGACGCGGCTGCCATCACCACCTGGGATGAATACCTGGCGGCCGTGAGCGCGCTCAAGGAAGCCGGCATTACCCCGATCGCTGGCGGTGGTGGCGACAAGTGGCCGATCCACTTCTTCTGGAGCTATCTGGCCATGCGTGAACTGGGTCAGGATGGTTTTGCCGCCGCCAAGGCTGGTGAAGGCTTCCAGGGCGAGGGCTTCCTGCGCGCCAGCCAGAAGCTGGCTGATCTGGGGGCGCTCGAGCCCTTCCAGGATGGCTATCTCGGCGCCAGCTGGCCCGACACTCAGGCCGTCTTCGCCGACGGTCGTGCAGCCATGATGCTGGCCTTTGAAAATACGGCAACGCCATCGAACCAGGCCAATGCCGCCACCGATGGCAAGGGTCTGGCCTCCGACAATATCGGCCGCTTTGCCTTCCCCGTGGTCGAGGGCGGTGCCGGCCTGATCACCGACGATTTCGGCGGTCTCAATGGCTGGGTCGTGACCACCAACGCCCCGCCCGAAACCGAGGATTTCATCCACTTCCTGACCATCGAGAATGCCAGCGTGCTGGCCGAGCGCAACAGCACTCTGCCGACCGCCCTGGGTTCGGACGCCAGCGTCAAGGATCCCAGCCTGGCCGATAGTGCCGCCCAGATGGCCAAGGCCACCTGGCACCAGAACTATCTCGATCAGGATCTGGGCCCCAATGTCGGGCGCGTGGTCAATGACATGTCGGTCGAACTGGTCTCGGGCGGCGTGACGCCTGAAGAGGCGCTGCAGCAGATCCAGGACGCCTTCTCCATGGAGATGTAAGCCTGGCGGGCGGTCCGGATTGGGCCGCCCGTCCTTGTCTCCGGCGTGAAGGACGTGTCTCATGAGCCAGCTTGCTTCATCCGCATTGAGCCTGCCCACCGGCAAAACACGCATGCGCCGACGCGGCGTTGGCAATCGGGGTAAATGGCCCGTCATCGTACTGTTCCTGCCGCCCGCTCTGTTGCTGTTCACCCTCTTCGTCATCCTGCCAATGGGGGAGGCGGCCTGGTATTCCTTCTTCAATTGGAATGGTTACGGTCTGCCCGACCAATGGGTCGGCTGGAAGAATTACGAGCTGATCTTCCGCCAGAGCGCCTTTCGCAATGCCCTGGTCAATAACGGCCTCATCATCGTCGTCTCGATCTGCATTCAGATCCCGCTGGCCCTCTGGCTGGCCACCATGGTCACCAAGCATATCAAGGGCGCGCTGGTCTTCCGGCTGATCTTCTTTCTGCCCTATGTGCTGGCCGATGTCGCCGCGGGCATGATCTGGCGCTTCGTCTATGATGGCGAATTCGGCCTCGTCGCCAATGTCGCGCGCTTTTTCGGCCAGGCCCCGCCCTTCTGGCTCGCCGACAAGGACGTGGCCTTCTATGCCGTGCTGGCCGTCATCGTCTGGAAATATTTCGGCTTCCACATGATGCTGTTCATTGCCGGCCTGCAGGCCATCGACAAGAGCGTGCTTGAAGCTGCCGATATCGATGGCGCCACCGGCTGGCAGAAGTTCACCCGTGTTACCCTGCCGCTGCTGGGCTCCACGGTGCGCCTCTCAGTCTTCTTTGCCGTGGTCGGCTCGCTGCAGCTCTTTGACATGATCATGCCGTTGACCGGGGGCGGCCCTTCCAACTCCACCCAGACCCTCGTGACCTTCCTCTACAGCTTCGGCGTCATGCGCATGCAGGTGGGCTTTGGCTCGGCCGTCGGCGTGGTGCTCTTCATCATCTGCGTCACGCTGGCCTTCAGCTACAAGCGGGTATTCATGAAAAATGACTGACACCGCCACCCCCATCGACGCCGCCATCGCTCCGTCCAGCGGTCGCAGCCTTGGTACCAAGACCAGGACCTATTTCTACGCGGCGCTGCTCATCGTCGCCGCCGTCGTGCTGGTGCCCCTGATCACCACCGCGCTCGGCGGCTTCAAGACGCTGGGCGATCTGCGCGGTAATGCCTTCGGCCTGCCACAGACCTGGATGGTCTCGAACTACACCGATATCCTGTTGAGTCAGCGCTACTGGCTGCAAATGGGCAATTCTCTGCTGATTGCCGGGCTCACCGTCTTTCTCGTGTTGACCCTTGCCGCCATGGCCGCCTTCGTCTTTGCCCATGTCCGCTTTTTCGGCTCGGATCACCTGCTCAACTATTTCCTGATCGGGCTGATGTTCCCCGCCGCCACGGCCATCCTGCCGCTTTTCATCCGCATCCGCGATCTGGGCCTGCTCGATACCTATTGGGGCGTCGTGCTGCCCCAGGTCGCCTTTGGCCTGGGCATGAGCATCCTGCTGTTCCGCAACTATTTCCGCGGCATGCCCTCCGAACTCTTCGACGCCGCCTTTGTCGATGGCGCCGGCTATTTCCGCTTTTTCTGGCACATCACCCTGCCGCTCAGCCGGCCCATCATTGCCACGGTGGGCATCATCACCTTTGTCGGCAGCTGGAACAGCTACATCCTGCCGCTGATCATGCTGAACTCGGAATCCAAATATCCCTGGCCGCTCGGCATCATGGTCTATCGCGGCGAGTTCAGTACCGATTGGCAACTGATCCTGGCCTTCATCACCCTGACCATTGCCCCTACCGTCATCGTTTTCTTTGCTGCGCAAAAGCATATCATTGCCGGTCTCACCGCTGGCGCCGTAAAATAATGGGAGCCCTGCATGGCCGGTCTTGAGCTGCGGAATATCGCCAAAAGCTACGGTGCCGTTTCGGTTATCGAAGGCGTCAGCCTTACCGTGGCAGACGGTGAGTTCGTCGCCCTGGTAGGGCCCTCGGGTTGCGGCAAGTCTACCATCCTGCGGATGATAGCAGGGCTCGAAGACATCAGTGGGGGCGAGATCGTCATCGGCAGCGAAGTGGTCAATGACCTTACGCCCAAGGAACGCAACATCGCCATGGTGTTCCAGAGCTACGCGCTCTACCCGCACATGAGCGTCTACCGCAACATGGCCTTCAACCTTGAACTCGCCGGCAAGCCCCGGGACGAGATCGACAGGCGGGTGCAGGTTGCGGCCACCATGCTGGAGCTCGGGCCCTTGCTGGAGCGCAAGCCGAGCCAGCTCTCGGGCGGGCAGCGCCAGCGCGTGGCCATGGGCCGGGCGGTCGTCCGCAATCCTTCCGTGTTCCTGTTCGACGAACCGCTGTCCAATTTGGATGCCAAGTTGCGTGTCCAGATGCGATCCGAGATCAAGCAGCTGCACAACAAGGTCGGTGTCACCTCGGTCTACGTCACACACGATCAGGTCGAGGCCATGACGCTGGCAGACCGGGTCGTCGTACTGAACCGGGGAGTGATCCAGCAGTCCGGTTCTCCGATGCAGCTCTACCGTGAGCCCGCCAACACTTTCGTGGCAGGGTTTATCGGCTCGCCGGCGATGAACTTGTTTGATGCAACGATCGTCAACGGAACCGCGAGAACGGCATCTGGGGAGGCCTTTGTCTTCGAGGGAGCGGGAAAGTCAACCGAAGGACAATCGGTCACGGTGGGTATTCGACCGGAGCACTTTCTACGAACCGGCCAGGGAAGCAGTCTCACCGGGTGGATCAGCACAATCGAGCCGACCGGCGGCCAGACCTTTGTGACGGTGTCCATAGCAGGCCAGCCGACTGTCGTGACAATAAGCGGCGACGACAATGTCAGTCCTGGCGATGAACTGACGCTCTTCACTACGCCGCGCCAGGTATACGTCTTCGATGCCGCGAGCGGCCAACGTATCAGCGAGAACGCCCACCTGAGCGCATGATGCCTGTCGGAAACACTATGGCTGCTTTCGGGATTGTCCATCTGGATTGATGCTTCGAGCGGCGCGGCCTTAGCCGACAGGACACGATGAGAGTTTATTGTTTTAGCCTGATCTATCTTGCGCTCG
>NZ_JAUYGL010000125.1 GCF_030689745.1 Devosia sp. | reverse complement strand
CTACGGCCAGTGGCTCGACCCTTCCATGACCTATTCCTCGGCTGTGTTCACCTCGGGTGATCAAAGCCTCGAGGAGGCCCAACGCGAAAAATACCGTCGTGTCGCCGATATGGCGGGCGTTACCGAAGGCTCCTCCGTGCTGGAGATCGGCTGCGGCTGGGGTGGCTTCGCTGAAACCGTGGCCAAGGACTACCGTGCCAATCTGCGCGGCATCACCCTGTCGGCCGAACAGCTCAAATATGGCCGGGAGCGCCTGGCCAAACAGGGGCTCGATGAGTTTGCCACCCTGGTGTTCGAGGATTATCGCCACACCGAGGGGCAGTTTGACCACATCGGCTCCATCGAGATGATCGAGGCGGTCGGCGAGGATAATTGGGACAGCTATTTTCAGACCGTGCATGACCGGCTCAAGCCCGGCGGCACGGCCGCCATCCAGGCGATCACCATCAATGAGGCCGATTTCGACGGTTATAAAAGTGGCCCCGATTTCATCCAGCGCTACATTTTCCCCGGGGGCATGTTGCTGACCAAGACGGTGATGCGCGAGTTCGGCGAAAAATACGACCTGGTGCTGGAGAACGTCGACACCTTCCGCCTGTCCTACGCCAAGACTTTGCGGTTGTGGCGCGAGCGCTTCCTCGAACGCTGGCCGATGATTGCCCCGCTGGGCTATGACGAAGAGTTCAAGCGCAAATGGGTATATTACCTCAGCTATTGCGAGGCCGGCTTTGCCGAAGGCTCGATTGATGTCGGCATCTACCAGTATCGCCGCCCGGCTTGACGGCGTAGCTCAAAAAAAGACCCCCGGACCATGTCCGGGGGTCTTTTTGCTGGCAGGGCAATGGATCAGTGGTGATGCTCTGGCATTTCTTCCAGCTGCTCCTTGGTCCAACCTGTTGCGGCGTGAACTTCGCCACTCTCGTCGCGCATGAACTGAAGATCGCCCAAGGGCACCGCGACCGGCTTGGCGCCAAGGCCGAGGAACCCGCCGACATCAATGATGACCTGGCTGGAGGGGCCCATCCCATGCACATGGGATACTTTGCCAACCTTGTGGTCATCAGCGCCGTAAATGGTCGCGCCTTCAAGCGCATCAGGCGTCAGTTCGGTGGGCGACAAACGGATATGATTGGTGTGGTCCATCGTGAATGCTCCTGTATTGGGGTTCAGTGAGGCCAACGGCTCAGCCGCCGGAGCGTTCCGTCCGGTCTGGGAATTGGGCAAAGCCTGCTCCAGCCGCTCAAGCGCCAGGCCGACGCGCCGTGCCACCTCGACATCGAAGTCGTGATCGGGACTGGTTCGCTCGTAGTCGAGCAATTGTTCCACCGTGATGCCGGCCTCTGCGGCGAACGCGGCGTCGTCGAGTTCAAGTGACAGGCGCCGGTTGTGGTCGCCCTTGGGCTGGCGCTGGCGGGGATCGGGTATCGGGTCCATGACAATTCTCCTCTGTGGAGAGGAAAATCAATCAGCGCCGCAAAGGTTCAATCCTTGGGCAGCATCTTTCCGGTGAGCCAGAAAAACACTGGGTAGGGCAGCCAGCGCACGGTCTTCATCAACCACACCATGCGCTTGGGAAAGGCGATCTCGAAGCGGTCCGACTGCGTCAGGCCGTCGACGATCCGCTGGGCTGCCTCGTCGGTCTCCATCAGGAAGGGCATCGGGAAGTCGTTCTTGTGGGTCAGCTCGGATTTGACGAATCCCGGCGCAATCATCCGCACCACAATATTGCGCGGCGCCAGTTCGCTGCGCATGGTCTCCAGCAGATTGATCAGTGCGGCCTTGGTGGAGGAATAGGCTGCCGAGCGCGGCAGGCCGAAATAGCCGGCCACCGAGGCGATGACGGCAAAGTGCCCGCCGCCCTGGCGCGCCATCTGTTCGATCAGTGGATTGGCAATGCGGATCACGCCCAGATAATTGGTGTCCACCACCTTGGCGAACTTGTCATAGGTGTAGTCGCCGACATCCATGGGCTGCCAAGCGGCGGCGCCGAAGATGAACAGGTCGATCCGCCCCATATCGGCAACGATCTGCTGCACGGCGGCCTTGATGGCGGCGCCATCGGTGACGTCGAGCGGGTAGGAGCCAATGGTGGGGTGCCCCTTGGCCACTGCCGCCAGCTTGTCCTCGCGGCGGCCCGAGATTGCCACGGTCCAGCCCTGCCGGGCCAGGCGTTGGGCGACGGCCGCGCCAATGCCCGAGCCGCCACCAATGATCCAGGCTACGCCCGGTTTCATGCTCATATCCTGAACAGCGGCTGCAGGGCCCGCATCAGCCGGCCACGGAAGGTCAGCTTGGCGTCCACCGCTACCAGGCAGATGCAGTCCTCGCCCGGCTCGGCAATCGGCTGATGCTCCACATCTTCGTCATGGTCGGCAATGTCGCCCTTGGCAAACAGGCCAAAACGGTCGCGATAGGCTCCCGACAGGATCAGCGTCAGCTCCTGGCCGCCATGGCCATGCTCGGGCACCGGTCGACCGGCACCGACGCGCAGCAACATCAGCCGCGAGCGGCCGTCCTTGCCCCAGCCCAGATCGGCCGTGGCCACACCCGGACCCGTCCACTTCCAGCGCACGCCTTCGAGCCCGTTCGGCAGAAAGCGCTGCAGGGGCAGGGGCACGTCGCCGGCAACTGTGCGCTCGTCATGCGGCATCACGTCAATTCTGTCGTCATCGCCCAGCGTATCCAGCAGCCGATCGAGCGAGCCAGCGGTCAGTTTGGCCTCGGGCTCGGCGTTGAGCAGCGCGCCGCCAATCGCATTGATCTGACGCAGCGCTTCGCGGCCGCCCTCCGACATTGCCAGATGCGTGGCCACAACCGTCGCATACGGGTCGTCAAGTGTACCCGCGCTGAAGGCCAGCAGGGTGGTGATGTCGGGGTGATGTTCAATGGTCATTGCAGATCCTCCAGCAAGGGCCGGAGCCGTCCATAAGCGAGGCGAAGTCGCGATTTCACGGTGCCCAGTGGCACGCCGAGGCTTTCGGCGATCTGGGCATGCGGCATATCGTGGATAAAACTCAGGCGCACGACTTCCTGTTGTTCGGGGGGCAGCAATTCGAGCGCGATGGTGACGCGGTCAATCACCTGGTTCTGTTCGACCAGCGTGCTTCCGCTGGGGCTGTCGCTGGCCAGTTCAAGCTTTTCGAGGTCTTCATAGGGCTTGTTCGATTGCCGCCGCAGCTGATCGATCCGCAGATTGCGGGCGATGGTGAAGATCCAGGTGCTCGCAGCGCCTCGCTGGCTGGAATATTGGCCAGCCTTGCGCCACACCGACACGAAGGTTTCCTGCACCAGATCTTCAGCCAGCGCGTCGCTGGCACCAAGCTTGAGCATCATCGATTTGATGCGCGGGCCGAAATGGTTGAACAGCGCGGCCAGAGCCGGTTTGTCACGTGATTGGGCCACCCGCAGCAACAATGCCGTGTAGTCGTTCAGCGCTGCTGGTGGCGGGGCACGCCCGATGTCTGGTTCTGTCATGCTCAAGGCATACATCGTCTGCTCCGCTCCTGTCAGCCCTTGTACGGCACGGGAGCAGCGCCAGATCACCGTGGCGTGGATCGCCAAGGCAATTGAGGTCGTTGCTGACGGTTCAGCTTGACGGTCTTGATGAGCGCGCGCGAGCATCATCACGCAGGGCAGGTCGCTGCCCGGTCAATGGTGGGATGATTTTGGTCAGCCGATAACAATCTATCGAGCGAGCGGACCGGGTTCGGGGATGAGGAATAAAGTTTCTGGTACGCCCACGGGGAATCGAACCCCGCTCTGCACCGTGAGAGGGTGCCGTCCTAACCGATAGACGATGGGCGCAGACCCAGAAAACTTGGCTTAGTTTCCACCCTTCATCAAGAAGGAGTGGTACGCCCTAGGGGAATCGAACCCCTCTCTGCACCGTGAAAGGGTGCCGTCCTAACCGATAGACGAAGGGCGCTTAAGCACTTCCGGTCGTATAGTTGGCTCGTTTGGGTTGTGCAACCCATAAGGACGCCCATTCAAACAATTATTTAGCAGCCCGAGAATGTGACCGGTCGGCGATAGCCGCGCGGCCGGTCGCGGACATCCACATGGATGAACTGGCGTCCGGGATAACACCCCAACCCGCCCACCGCATCGGTGCGCAGCGCAAACAGGATCATGTCCCGCTTGTCGACGCCGGGAATGTAGAAATCGGCGGCCATACACCTGGTATGATAGGAATTGCTGGCGCCACCCGCCGCCGCGTTGTGATTGCCGTCGCGATAGCCCGAGCTCATGATCACCTTGCGCCCGAAATGGCCTTCGAACTCCCACACCAGAAAGCGCAGCTTTGGCGACAGGCAGAAGGCATTGACGTCACGGCTGGCGACATAGGTGCCCCAGTCATTTCGCTTGTTCGCATAGCTGGCGCCACTGGAACTGGCGAACATGGCCATGGGCACGCAGGCCGCCAGCGTCAGAACGCAGAGGGCAAGGGCGGCGATGGATCGTAGCGCAGGGTGCATGGGACTTCCGAGAAACGCAAATGTTGCTCTCGTGCAACAGGCAACGATATGTTGCTGAAGTCCCTAAAATACGATCGGTTTTGCTAACCGCAGCCTAAGCGCCACGGTTAGCAAAACGTAAATGACTGATGGGTAGCTGGTGCCGGGTTACCATTGGCCGGTATTGGGCATCGACAACCATGGCTCCTGCGGGGGCAGATCACCTTCCTGGATCAGCTCGATCGAAATGCCGTCCGGAGACCGCACAAACGCCATGTGCCCGTCGCGCGGCGGGCGGTTGATGACCACGCCCATATCGCTCAGGTGCTGGCACAGGCCGTAGATATCTTTGACGCGATACGCCAGATGACCGAAATTGCGCCCGCCGGTATAGGTCTCGGGATCCCAGTTATAGGTCAGTTCCACCTGCCCACCCTTGTCGCCAGGCGCTCTCAGGAAAATCAGCGTAAACCGACCCTTCTCATTGTCGATGCGCTTGACTTCTTCCAGGCCCAAGCCATTGCAATAAAAGCGCAAACTATCCTCGACATTGGTCACACGAACCATGGTGTGCAGGAACTGCATGGCGTTCTCCTCTTTGGTTGATTGGCGGTGTTACTGGCCTAGCAAGGGCCGCTCGGCGCCGCAAGTTGAGCGCCATACAACAATTTCCTAAGACATGCTTAACAATCGCGCTTGAATCGGACAGACTGCGTCTATTGTGAAGTATCCCGCCGTGGCGGACGAGTATCGAGGGGCTGAGGGACGATGGGGGCCGATTCTGGTGGTGATGGTGACGGGTCGACCGTCTTCTCGCAGGAGAGGGGTGCGCCTGAGCATGCCGAGGCGTCTGCACGTTCGGGCGAATCCGGGCTCGATACCATTGAAATTTCTGGGGCGATCAAGTGGTTTGATGCCGGCAAGGGGTTTGGCTTTATCGTGCCGGACAACGGCATGCCCGATGTCCTGCTGCATGTGACCTGTCTGCGCCGCGACGGCTACCAGAGTGCCCATGAGGGCGCACGCATCGTCGTTGAAGCGCTCAACCGCCCCGGTGGCCTGCAGGCCTTCCGCATTGTCTCGATGGATGAATCCACCGCCGTCCACCCGGCCCAGATGCCCGCGCCACGCACGCATGTGGTGGTCGAAGCGACATCGGGCATGGTTCGCCTCGAGGTCAAATGGTTCAACCGCATTCGCGGCTTTGGCTTCCTGTCGGCCGGCGAGGGCACGCCCGACATTTTCGTGCATATGGAAACGCTGCGGCGCTTCGGTATTACCGAGTTGCGGCCCGGACAATTTGTGCTGGTCCGCTACGGCAATGGTCCCAAGGGCCTTATGGTCGCCGAAATCCGACCCGATGGTTGGGGCGATGCCCCGTCTTCGCACTAGGAAACCATAATATGATAGCGATTGCCTCTGGCTTTGTCCCGGCGCTGCGCCGTGCTGGCGCGTTTGTCGCCGTGCTGCTGGTGTCCGCGCCGCTCGCCGCGTGCAGCGATGAAGGCAAATTGGTGTTGCACACCGCCAGTGGCGCGCACAGTTTCAATGTCGAACTGGTCGACACGCCCGAAACCCGCGCACAGGGCCTGATGTTCCGCCAGGAACTGGCAGCTGACGCCGGCATGCTGTTTGATTTCCAGCAGGAGCGCGAAGTCTCGTTCTGGATGCGCAATACCTTCATTCCGCTCGACATGATTTTTGTCGGCGCTGATGGTGTGGTCAA
>NZ_JAUYGL010000124.1 GCF_030689745.1 Devosia sp. | reverse complement strand
TCGAACGAGCCGTCACCCACTTACGCAAAACGCATCGCGAGATTCCGGATCACCTGCTCAAGCACGTATCGCCGCTGAGCTGGGAACACATCAATCTGACCGGCATCTACACATGGGATGCAGAACACCAGATGCCTGAAGGCTTCCGATCGCTCAGACTTCCGGCTCGGTTGCGCCGCGCTGCGTGACTTTCACGCTTCGTTTGGCCTTAGCGTGTCGCTGGGAACTGCTCTTGTTCCTACCCCTGGAAGCCACCGGCGTCTGCCGCGATGCAGCTGGAGACGTCCGTTGCAGACACCCTTGGATGACGATCGGCCTCGCGGCGGTCGCGGGTTTTCTGGTCGGCGCCCTGTCGCGGCGTTGATGGGTATTCTCGATGACATCGTGCACAGCATTGGCCGAAATGTCCGTATGGACATTCGGAAACTGTTGTTGCCAGTCTTGCTGGCGTTGGCCGGTGGACTGATCGGCGCCACCGGCGTCGGGTTCCTGACGGCCTGGGCCTATCTCACGCTCGGCGCGGCCATCGGGCATGAATCGGCTGCACTCCTGATTGGCCTGGGATACCTGATGCTTTCGGCGGGCCTCGTGTTCCTCGCACACAGGCAGTTGTCGAAACATGACCCGGGTGACCCGTCAAGGAAGCAGCCCGGGGTACAGCGAAAGGAGGCAACCGATGCCGCCTCCGAGATCGCCTTCACCGCGGCGTTCGTTCTGGCCCGATACCTTGGCGCGGGCAAACGGAACTGACAGTGCACCCGCGGCCGTCCAATCGGAGGCGAGAGGTCCGGCATCATGCTGGCGCACGACACCCTGAACGGCAATCCCATCAACCGGCTCTCATGCAGGGCGCGACTTGACGGGCCACGGGCCCCGGACTGATCGGCGCTGGGGTGGCACGGGTGCAAGGAAATATCCCGCGTCGATGTGCATCAGCGACGAACCTCTCTCGGCCATCGTATCGCGCAAGGATTGAGGTCGCTTGCGCGCCATTCCGTCGCGATGCGCAGGAGTGGCCAAGAAGGAGTCTCGTCTCGGAAAGCACAGCCTGTCCTCTCGGTACAGGCAGACATTGCACAAGGAGCCACGCCATGAGCCGCCTCTCTTATTCCGAAATTCACATGGTGCATCGCATCGGCTGGCTGCATGCGGCCGTTCTCGGAGCCAACGACGGTCTTGTCTCGACCGCGAGCCTGATCGTCGGCGTGGCGGCGGCCGGGTCGGGAAAGCCCGAAGTGTTGATCGCGAGGCTCGCTGGGCTCGTGGCCGGTGCGATGTCCATGGCGGCGGGCGAATACGTCTCGGTCAGTTCCCAGACCGATGCAGAGCGAGCGGACATCGCGCGCGAGACCCGAGAACTCGGGGAAACGCCAGAGGCTGAACTCGAGGAGCTGACGCGGATCTATGTCGACCGCGGGCTCGACCGCGACCTGGCCGCGCAGGTGGCCCACCAGTTGACAGAACGCGACGCGCTCGGATCGCATGCCCGCGACGAACTCGGAATATCGGATCAGTCTTCTGGTGGCGGCATCGTCGATCGTTGGCCTCGCGGTCCTCGGTGGATTGGGCGCGTCGGCTGGCGGAGCCGGCATGGTCCGCGGAGCCGTGAGGGTCACGTTCTGGGGTGCGCTTGCAATTGCTGCGACAGCCGCTATCGGGGCGGTGTTCGGGGTTACCGTGGAGTAGCTGCTACGATCTCAGGATAAGAGAAGGGGTGGATGCCGCACTCCCTTGACGGCATCGCTATGGGCCAGACTGGCGGTGGCCATGAACAAGTTGAAGGAGAACCGATCCAAGGGAAAAGTTACAAGTATCGGCGTCGATCTCGCAAAAAACTTCACTCAACTGAACGGAGACGTGGTGGACGATTCCGTGTCGCTCCAGAAGAGCTGTCCCAGCTACAATTCGCTGGGTCTTGCTCGCAGTCGCGACAGAACCGAATGACTATTCAAACCATCTGTCGGATTAGATAAAACAACGATTTAGGCGGCGGAGAACGTTGGATCCCAGTCCCGTCCCCTCCGCCACTTGCCCCCGCGAAAACGTTCTCCCGCTCCGGCTGCGGCCAGGTTTTTCCGTGTTTTCAAAGGGGTTTGCGGTCAAGGCTGAACACTGCCGCGTTGGCGGCTGGCCCAAAATCCGTTCTCTCAGCCGGATATTCTCCGGACCTGATGACTGCGCGAATTTAGTGAATTCCTTGCAAAGCTCTGTAACCAAAGAAATTTCCGGAGGGGCATCCTGAACACTTTGACCGGAGTCGCGTTAGGTAAGATGGAACGGAAATCAAACCTTCGCTGGTCGCCCGACTTAGCACCGCACTAGCGTTTCCGCAGCGCAGCATTTTGCCAGGCGCTGCACGAACGGCGGTGTGCTGCCGTTCGCTGCAAGCAGCTCGAACGTCTCATTTGCGCGCCGAAGCCGCCGGTCACGATGCTTGCCAAGCCGCCCGCTGACTGCGCAAATCAGACTTTGGAGCAAAACAGGGTCGAATCTGCTCTGCCGGCAGATCGGTCAACATCCACCTTAGCCAGTCCCTTGGTTCAGATCGAGTAGGCGCTTTTTGAACAGGATATGCACAACCATAGACAAGGCGGGTTCAGCGACGGCGCGCTCCATCCCCGCAACATCGGATTTTCGGTGAAAGCGCAACTCGTGGATCTCACGAACGCTCGGAGCAGATAAATTGGCGCCTTCTTTGACTATCTCACATGGAAAGACCTCGCCCTCCTCCAGGACACGGAGATAAAATCCGGTTCGCCCGGTCTCGATGCAGCGCGCCAACGCCTTGGGATTGCCAAGCTTGTGGCCGAACTTGAAGCAGGCATCGGTGGCATTGTTACTTCCATTAACGCCCTGCCGATCCGGAATCGATCCCCAATGCGGACCTCGTTTTCAACCATTCCTTCCGTGGTCAGGTTCTCGCCGAAATGACCGTGTTTGAAGGGGGCTGCCCGAACTCGAACTCGTAGAAATCGTAGCTCTCGATCGGAAACGCCAGCACCGGCTTGTCCGGGCCGCCGTGGGCCTGCTGATTGACCTGAATGTCACCGTCAATTCCAAGGCGCCGTGCCATCGCCGAGCCAGATACTGGAAATTTGAAGATTGCGGTAGAGACCTCCTCACCGGAATGCAGAATAGTTCGAGGCGTTCCAACTGAGACACTAAGCAAACGCATCGCCAGTCTCCACTTTAGGTCGGCTGTTCATTACACATAGCACGATCGGCAAAAGAAGTCATGAAGTCTGCGGGGTTTCGACATCGCGGAGCTGTCTGCAACTGATGGCAGACCGCAGCCATTTATGGCCACGTAGACGGCCCATTTTCGGAAACCGACTACGGAATTGGATAGACATGGCTCGCATCAGACACCGGGCATCCGAGCAAAACGATCGGATGTCCGCAAGGTCGGCATTCTACCAGTTCGTTGGGCTTGCAGCATCGGGCAAGAAGGGCACAGACCTGCCGTTCGCCGCGTCTTGCGCCAAAGCCGGCAATGGGCCGAATCTCTAGATCATTACTACCAATGCGCGATCGCACATCGGCGCACCTACCGCCGCAGATCGTGGTGCCGGACCACCCAGGACGGAAGCACACTGCGCAGCGTGTTGTCGTCTTCGGCAGCCTTGGCGATCTGCGTGATATTCACCCGGAGATTGGGCCACCTTCGAATTTCCACCACCATCGCGACACGACCCGCGCTGTGCATCCATGCAAAATGAAATTGTCGTTTTTTGCAATCGCTGTGCCGGGCTGAACAGCGTAGTTTCTCTGTCAAGGCAAGGCGCCAAGGCAGCCGCGCCCCAGAACAGTAAGGAAAAGGAGCATTACTATGCGCAAACTAATCATGGCAACCGCAGCCCTCGGCTTTCTCGCCAGCCCCGCTCTCGCTCATTGCGACAGCATGGATGGCCCCGTCGTCCAGGACGCGCAACGCGCGCTTGAGGCGCAGGACGTGACGCCGGTCCTCAAGTGGGTCACCGCGGAGGACGAGGACGAGATCAAAAGCGCTTTCGATATGACGGTGGCGGTTCGCGATGAATCGAACGCCGCCAAGACCGTTGCCGATCAGTATTTCTTCGAAACCTTGGTCCGGGTCCACCGCGCGAGCGAGGGTGCGGCCTTCACCGGACTCAAGCCGACCGGCAGCGTCGAGCCGATCATCGCAGCCGCCGACCAGGCTTTGAATGACGGCAACATCGAGCGGCTGGCGGACGAGCTCGCGTCGGCGATCCAGCACGGAACCGAGGAGCGCTTTGCGGTAGCTTACGAGAAGCGCCAGACGGCGGAGGATTCCATCGAGCAGGGCCGCGAGTACATCGAGGCCTACGTGCAGTTCACGCACTTCGCCGAGGAGGCGGATCATCTGGTCAAGGCCGGGGCCGGTCATTAGCATCGTGAGACCCTGGCCGGTCACTGACCGTAGCTGAAGCACCCAGCCGATATGAAAGGGGGCGATGGAGCGTGAATGCGCTGCGTCGCCCCATGTCAGCCGCGCGCTTCGCTGCCGAGGATCAGAATCTCGAAATTCAGCGCCACCGGCTCTTGGAGGCTGGGGGGAAAAGGAGCATCCGCACCCTACTTCTCCCAGGTCATTAAGCACCTTGCCTGAGCTTTCGGGGCGTGCCGCGACGTGCCGGCCGCGGGTGGCGTCAGCGGTAGATTTTCATGGTGTGTGAGATAGCTGGATGGCGATACAATGATCTGCCGACGGGCGACGCAAAGGCGAGTTTATCGTCGCGCCTGTTACACCGCCTTCGTATTGGGCGTGAGAGCCTCGCCCAGTGCCGGCGTCATGAAATCCATGACGGCGCGAATCCGGGCAGTATGGCGCAGGTCTTCGTGGGTCAGCAGCCACAGATCAAGGCCGAAGGACTCAGGCAGTTCTGCGACGCGGATCAGGTCTGGTTTCAGATCAGCGATGGCACAGGGCAATAGTGCAAGACCAAGACCCGCCTTGGTCAGCCGCACCGCACAGGCCACCGAGTTTGTCCGCACCGCCGGGCGCATGCCGGGCAGGAGTTTCTCGAACTGGCGGATCAGCGGCGCGTGGGCATTGTCAAAGCCGATCCAGTCATGTTGCGCCAGATCCGCGCCCGGATGAGCCGCGCAATAATCAGGGGCACCGTAGATCGCAAACTCCAGCTTGCCGACTTTTCGCCCGACCAAAGTTTCGGGTGGGGAATTGCCGATCCGCAGGGCGATGTCGGTTTCGCGGCGCGACAAGTTGAGTGCCTCGTTGCCGACGACGATTTCCAACTCGATGCCCGGATGGGTGGCCCGAAATCGCTGAATATGGTCCGGCAGCAGCCAGAAAGCCAGCATGTCGATCGCCGTGATCCGCACGGTGCCGCTGAGACGCAGATCCTGTCCGGTAACGGTGCGGTCCAGCGTGGTGACATCGGCCTCGATCCGCTCGACGATGCCCAGCGTTTCCTCGCCCGCCGGGGTCAGCGCATAGCCGGTCGGCAACCGGTCGAACAGCCGCACACCCAGGGTTTCCTCGAACCCCGCGATCCGGCGGAACACTGTGGAATGGTTGACGCCAAGGCTGCGCGCCGCCCCCGACAGGCTGCCCGCCCGCGCCACGGCCAGAAACACCCGCAGATCGTTCCAATTGGCAAGCTGTGCATTCATGCAAGGACACCTTTCCGGTTTCGCCACTGCCTGTGCGTGAAATGAGAGGCTATATTTGATCCAGACGCAACAACAATCAATGAAGGGGTTTCACCATGACCGACAAGACAATCCGCACGAAACTGCGCAGCGACGAGCTTTCCTGTCCCTCCTGCGTGCCGAAGATCGAAAGCGCGCTGCGGGCGCTGCCCGGCGTGAAGATGGCCGAGGTGAAGTTTGGCAGCGGGCGGATCGAGGTCGAGCACGACCCGGCGCTCAGTGACGTGGCCGCATTGGTGAGTACCATCGCCAAGACCGGATATACTGCCAAACCTTCGGCGTTCTGACCCCGCTTATCAAATCTCCCCCACCGCCCCAAGCGGTGGGGCTTGCACTGAAAGGAGAGAGCCACATGTCATATGTGGAACGACCCACTTTGCAAGGGCTTTTTCAGACATTTGATCACGCGGGAATGGTGCGGTCATATGTTCGGCCTTTGAGCGCGGCTTTGGGCCGCTGGCCTCGATGAAGTTCGCGATACGAGTGGCTAATCAACGGCACGCGCTTTGAGCGCGTTGACACTAGCGGCCTCTCTCGCCTCGGGATTTCGTCCCACGGAATCATCGTCTGCTTTTTGCACCTCACCTCTGCCGGCTACCGCGCCGCACAGTTCGTTTTAGCCGACTTCCGGTTCAAGCATTTGCTGCACCGTTTACCGGCGTCATGCCCCGATATGTCCCGCCCTTGGTCAAAAGCGCCCATATGACCCGTGCCATCTTGTTGGCAAGCGCGACAGCCACGACCTTATAAGGCCGGCGCATCAGAAGCGCGCTCAGCCATTTCGGCGCCTTGTCGTTGCCTCGCACGTATCGCAGGACGGCGCTCGCGCCGAGGACAAGCAATGAGCGGAGCTCCGGATTGCCCATCTTTGAGATTCCTCCCAACCGCTCCTTGCCACCACTCGAATGGGACCTGGGTGTCAATCCCAGCCAAGCTGCGAAGTGACGACCGGATTTGAACCCGCCGGGATCTGGAACAAGCACCTTGATTGACGCCGCCGTGATAGGACCGACGCCCGGTATAGTGGCCAGACGCCGCATATCCTCATCGCGCTTTGCCCCGGCGACAATCTCCCGATCGAGATCACCGATCTGTCGGATCAAAGCCTCGATCTGATCGGCTACGGCCGTCAACGCGAAGCGCGCAGCCTTCGGTAAGCGAGCATCGGTCGCATCGCGTACGATCTCGATCAGCCCTGCAACCCTCGTCGTACCGATGGCGGCAATGATGCCCAATTCCGCCAGATGGGCGCAGCGCATTGATCGCCTGGGTTTGCTGTCGGACAAGAAGGCTGCGCGTCTTCAGCACCATCGCTGCCGCCTGTTGCTCGGCCGTTTTGATGGGGACAAAGCGCATGGTTTTGCGTGTCACTGCCTCGCTGATTGCCTCGGCGTCGGCGGCATCCGTCTTGCCACGCTTGACGAAAGGCTTGACATAGGCCGGCGGGATCAGACGCACCTCGTGACCAAGCGCAGCGATCTCGCGAGCCCAGTAGTGCGAACTGCCGCAGGCCTCAATTCCGACCAGACAGGCAGGCTGCTTCTCGAAGAACCGCAGCACCTCCGCGCGGCGGAGCTTTCGATTGACAATTGGAGAACCCTCGGCGTCGGCACCGTGGATCTGAAAAACCTGCTTGGCCAAATCCAGCCCGATGGTGGTAATCTGCTTCATGGAACGGCTCCTACCCTGTGGCGTTGAAATAACGACCAGTTCTTAGCACTCTGATGCTTCGGTCGCGGGTCGTTCCACCTCATCAACGGCGGAGTAAAAACCGGCCAGGCGGCGGCGCATGGGCGCTGTCGAGGCCGATCCAGTCATGTTGTGCCAGAACGTTGCCGGGGTTGGCGCTGAGGTAATCGGGCGCTCCGTAGACTGCAAACTCCAGCCGCCCAACCCGTCGTCCCACCAGTGTCTCGGGCGGGGTGTTGCCAATCCGCAAGGCGATATCGGTTTCGCGCCGCGACAGGTTGAGCGCTTCGTTGCCCACCACCACTTCCACCTCGATCCCCGGGTAGGCGGCACGGAACCGCGCAAGGTGATCCGGCAACAGCCAGAACGCGAGCATGTCGGTCGCCGTGATCCGCACTATCCCGCTCAGCCGCAGATCCTGCCCGGTCACGGTGCGGTCAAGCGTGGCGACATCGGCCTCGATACACTCGACAATGCGCAGCGTTTCTTCGCCTGCCGGCGTCAGCGCATAGCCGGTCGGCAGGCGGTCGAACAGCCGCACCCCCAGCGTCTCCTCGAATCCGGCAATCCGGCGGAACACCCTGGAATGATTAACGCCAAGACTGCGTGCCGCGCCCGAAAGACTGCCAGCTCGCGCCACGGCAAGAAACACCCGCAGATCGTCCCAATTCGCAAGCTGTGCATTCATGCAACGCCGCCTTTCACTATTTGCCAATCCCTGTGCGCTGATTGTGCATCTATATCTTGTTCAGACGCAACAATGATCACATCAAAGGATCAAGCCATGACCAAGACAGCAACCCGGACGACCCTGCGTAGCGACGAGCTTTCCTGCCCCTCCTGCATCCCGAAAATCGAAAAGGCGCTGCTGGCGTTACCCGGCGTGGAAAAGGCCGAGGTGAAGTTCGCAAGCGGGCGGATTGAAGTCGAGCATGACCCGGCACTCAGCGACGTGGACGCTCTGGTGAATTCCATCGCCAAGACCGGCTATACCGCCAAGCCGTCGGCATTCTGAGATCTGCAACCGCCCCGCTGCCTTCGGGCGGCCGGGCTTCGACATGAAAGGAGAGACCAATGTTTTCCATGATCACAAGCATCTATAGGCACCCCACCAGTCGGCGCAAATGGCTGACCATCTTCAGTGGTGCGTTCATCACCTTTGCGCTGGTCGCCTGGTATGGGTTCGGGCTGGCCGGCCCTTGGGCGCCGCTGATGACGACGGCTGCCATTCTGGCCGGATATGACATCGCGTTGCGGGCCTGGGCCGCGCTGCGCTTGCGCCATCTAAGCATCGAATTGCTGGTTATCGTGGCGGCCACGGGTGCGGTGTTCATCGATAACTACTGGGAGTCCGCCGCCGTCACATTCCTGTTCATGTTGGGGGCCTGGCTGGAAAGCCGTACCATGAGCCGGACCCGTGGCGCGCTCAAGGCGCTGATAGACGCCGCCCCCGTCACGGCAACTGTGCTGCGGGGTGGCGAACCAGTTGAGGTGGCTGCACATGTTGTGCAACTTGGTGAAACCGTTTTGGTGAAGGCTGGTCAACTCCTGCCGGTCGATGGCGAAGTTATCGAAGGCGCGGCAGCCGTCAACGAGGCGGCCATCACCGGCGAGCCGATCCCGGCGGAAAAGACACCCGGTTCGCGAGTGTTCGCCGGAACACTGGCCGAAAACGGGCTGTTGTACCTGCGCGCCACCGGCGTTGGGGCCGACACCACGCTGGCCCGCATCATCAGCCGTGTCGAAGAGGCGCAAGAGGCCAAGGCCCCGGCGCAGCGGATGATCGAGAGCTTCGGGCGCTGGTATACACCGGCGGTGTTCCTGCTGGCGATCGGCAGTTACCTTGTCACCCGCGATATTGAGCTGGCATTGACGCTGCTGGTTGTCGGGTGTCCGGGCGCGCTGGTGATCTCGACCCCGGTGTCGGTGATTGCCGGGATCGGACGGGCGGCCCGTGCGGGTATCCTGATCAAGGGCGGCGAGCATCTTGAGAATGCCGGGCGCATCACCGCACTTGCCCTCGACAAGACCGGCACGCTGACCGAAGGTCGGCCGCGTCTGGCCGAGGTCGTGGCGCTTGCGGGTCAGAGCAGGGAAGACGTACTCCTATGGGCGGGGATTGCCGAAACCGGCTCGACCCACCCGCTGGGCCGTCCGATCATCGAGGCGGCACGTGCGCAGGGCCCGCTGCCCACCGCCGAGGCGCTGGAAGAGATCTCGGGCATGGGTCTGATTGCTCGCCATACCGGCCATCAGATTGCCGTCGGCAGTCACCGCCTGTTCGATCATCTCGGCATCGCGTTCAACGCGGGCACGACGGACGCTATCGCCCGGTTGCACGGGCTGGGCCACACGGTGGTGATCGTGGCGCGCGATGGCGAAGTCGTGGGCCTTCTGGGGCTGGCCGATATGCCGCGCGCCAGTGCAAAGCCGATGATCGACCGGCTGCACGCTCTTGGGGTACGCCGCGTGGTAATGTTGACCGGCGATCAACGCCCGGCAGCCGAGGCGATTGCCAGAGCGGTAGGGGTGGATGAGGTGCATGCCGAGATGATGCCCGACGACAAGCTGGACCGTATCCGTTCGCTCAAGTCTGAAGGCCTTGGTATCGCGATGGTCGGTGACGGTATCAACGATGCACCAGCACTGGCGGCGGCCGACATCAGCATTGCCATGGGGGCCGGCGGCAGCGACATCGCCATCGAGACCGCGGACATTGCGCTGATGACCGATGATCTGGGCAAGATCGCCGAGGCGATGGAGATCTCGCGCGCCACGCTGACCAACATGCGCCAGAACCTCGTCATTGCGGTTCTGACCGTCATTGGCTTGCTGTTCGGGGTCTATACCGGCTCGATCCACATGGCGGGCGGGATGCTGATCCACCAGCTTTCGGTGCTGATCGTGATCGCCAACGGCATGCGGCTGCTGCGGGTTCCAAAAGCCGCCAAAATCGGAACTGCCCGTCAGATTGCCGAGCACGTCGTTGCGTAGGAGCTTCGGCAGAAACGATTTCGGACCCGCGCCAGACTGGCGCGGGTTGGTCGAAGAGATATGGGTTGGACCTCAGTCGCGTTTGTATCACGTGGGATTCGAAACTGCAAGTTGATGTAATAATATCAATGCTTTACATCCAAGAGAAGGTTCGACGGCTGTCCCGTCCCCTCCGCCGATTGTATGCTCAGAATAGGTCGGCTTTCTCAACTTCTTTGTTGACAAACGGTTTTTCACCGGTCCCGTTTTGTCGTTTACTGCCGCGATCATGAAAAGCGATACGCCAACTCCATGCGGCAGCCGGCAGCAGACTTCTTACTATTCTGCCACCTCGTCATCATCGTCCGGCTTGGCCGATAGTGCTTCTGTCTGC
>NZ_JAUYGL010000209.1 GCF_030689745.1 Devosia sp. | reverse complement strand
AGACGGTACGCGTCATGCTCGCCACCGGGCTGACAACGGCGGGGGCGCTCGGCGCGTCGCGTGACCCCTGGAAGGCAGTGGCCCATGTTGGCACCGAGCGCGAGGCCGGCATTGGCGCCTGGCTCTACTTCAATGCCATGGGCTGGGACTGGCCCAACGCCACCCATATTCAGGACCCCCTCAGCCTGCGCATGATGAGCCAGGTGTTTGCCACCGGGTTTGAAACCCTGGTCGCTGCCGGCAAGACCCTGCTCGCCGCCACCGGACGCACCGATGATAATCCCGTGGTTGCCGGTGGGCAGGTGCTGACCTCGGGTGGTTCACTGCCGCTCGACGTCACCGTGTTCCTGCAGACTGCCCAATTGGGCCTTGCCCATATGGCACGCAATTCGTTCAATCGCTGTGTCCTGCTCGGCAATGGCGGGCGGCGCGACCTGCCGGTCAATCTGGTGGCACCGGGCGCCATTGCCACCGGTTTTGGCCCGATCATCAAGCTGGCCGGCGAGCTGTTTGCCCGCGTTCTCAGCATGACCAACCCGATCTCGGCCAATTCCATGGTGGTCGCGGGTGGGCTCGAAGACGAGGCTGCCTTTTTGCCCCTGGTGGTGGAGCGGTTTGAACGGCAGGTGCTGGCACTCAACCGTCTGGCGGCGCTCGAAGCCATTCTGGCGGCGCAGGCCATGGACATTTCGGGCGACCGGCCAGGCAATGTCCCCGGTATCGTCTATGACCTCGTGCGCCAGCATGCCGCCTATTACACACTCGATCGGCCCCTCTCCGCCGAAGTGGAGGCCGTCGAGATCGCCCTGGGCTCTGACGCTTTTATGAACGAACTAATTGGCCACTCGGCGATTATGGAATTGGACGAGTTTTTCGCCTTGGGCCCCATCAATTAGCATTTGAGACCTAGCCCAGCTCTGCCAAGTCGATACGTTAGGGAAAACCGGGTTCTGGGCCCGGAGAAAACGGAGAAACCAATGCGCCTCACATCCAAGCTTCTGAGCGCCGTCGCCGCGCTCGCCATTTCTGTCACGGCCGCGAATGCACAGGTTGTTGTTTCATCCAAGATTGACACCGAGGGTGGTGTTTTGGGCAACATCATCAAGCAGGTGCTCGAGGCCAATGATATTGCCGTCGAAGACCGCATTCAGCTCGGCGGCACGCCGATCGTTCGGCAGGCCATTACCGCTGGCGAAATCGACATCTATCCCGAATATACCGGCAATGCCGCGTTCTTCTTCGAGAAGGCCGATGACCCGCTGTGGAACGACGCGGCGCTGGCCTATGCAGAGGCCGCCAAGCTCGACTACGAGGCCAACAAGATCGTCTGGCTGATGCCATCGCCTGCCAACAATACCTGGGCAGTCGCCATCCGCACCGATGTCGCCGAAGCCAATAATCTGAACACCTTCAGCGAATTTGGCGCCTGGGTCGCCGGCGGTGGCGAGGTCAAGCTGGCCGCCTCGGCCGAGTTCGTCAACTCGCCCGCTGCCCTGCCGAAATTTCAGGAAGTCTATGGTTTCACCCTGACCCCTGATCAGCTCATCACCCTGTCGGGTGGCGATACGGCGGCCACCATTGCCGCTGCTGCCCAGCAGACCAATGGCGTCAACGCCGCTATGGTCTATGGCACCGATGGCGGCATCGCCCCATCCGGGCTCAAGGTGCTTGAGGATGACAAGGGCGTGCAGCCGGTCTACCAGCCCGCCCCGATCATCCGGGAGGACGTGCTCACCGAATATCCGCAGATCGAAGAGCTGCTCAAGCCGGTATTCGCCGGTCTGACCCTTGAAGTGCTGCAAGACCTCAATGGCCGGGTCCAGGTGGGTGGCGAGGCTTCCGCCGCCGTGGCGACCGACTATCTGACGACTGGCGGTTTCCTCGACTAGCGGCAAACCGGGGTGAGGGCCATGCGCTCACCCCGTCCCCGGCTCCCCTCGAGCCGGGCCATCTTCGGGCGACGCATCTACTGACCATTCCGGAGCCAGCATGAGCATAGCCGACACCACCATTGCGACCGGCGCCCGCCCGACCTGGTTGGCGCTCGACAAGCTTGGCGTGCTGATCGCGCTGATTGCTGCCGCAGGCGCCGCGCTGCCCTTCGCCCTGTTCCGCGCCAACCGCATCGTGCTGGGCCAAACCCAGAGCCTGGCCGAGGCTCTGCCGGGCCAGTTGGGCCTGTTGCTTGCTGCGGTGCTGCTGACCGGATTTGTCGTCGCACTGCTGCGCTTTACCGCCCGCGCCAAACTGCTTGTCGGCTTTTTCGTGCTGGCGGTGCTGTTCGTGCTGATGGGGCAGTCGGCCGCCTATCTGACGCCGGCGGGCAACAGCTTTGCCCGGGTTTCGCCGGGG
>NZ_JAUYGL010000190.1 GCF_030689745.1 Devosia sp. | reverse complement strand
ACTCAAAGGACACTTAATCATGCGCAAGCTCATTGCTGCGATCATGGTGGCAGGAGCCGCACTTGTCGGCGGCCAAGCCATCGCCGCTGATTTTCCGTATTATCCACCGGTGATCGAAATCCCCGATGTCGATTATGGCGTAGAGGGAGGTCTTTACCTTCGTGGTTCACTCGGCGCGAATCTACTTTGGGCCAAGGATTACAACCCAGCCTGTCCGGGGTGCGGCGCGCCGACACTCGATATCACGAAGTCAGGCTTTGGCTATTCGTTCGGCGCCGGCGTCGGCTATGAAACCGGCACCGGGCTGCGTGCTGACATCACCCTAGACCATTTGTACAATGATGGTCTAGGTGACACCGATTACAGTCTGAAGCTGCGTTCGACCATTCTGCTTGCCAACGCCTATTATGACTTTTCACTTTCCGACCATGCTGCGGCGTCGGGTGGCTTCGGCGCCTACGTGGGCGCTGGTCTTGGTGGTGCCTACAACCAGACCGTCGTCACTGGCCCGCTTGCCACGCCTGATGGAAACTCCTGGGCCCCTGCAGCGGCCCTTATGGCCGGCGTGACCTATGACATGGGCTCCGTGGTGGCCGACCTTGGCTATCGTGGTATCTACATGCCCCAGATCAGCAACGCTCAAATCGGCCCCAGCACTTCATTCTACGTCAACAATGCCTTCATCCACGAAGTGCGCGGCACGCTGCGCTATCGCTTCAACTAGGCAGGGTCAGGCGGACCGCCACGACGGCTCGCCGCTGATCCACGATCAAGCCGGCACCCCATGGGTGCCGGTTTTTTGTTGTCGTGGCGGTCGACAGCACGCCCTCCCCAGTGCACTGCTCGGGAGATGGAGGAGGACGCAATGAAAATTCTGGTCATCGGTGCCGCGGGCATGGTGGGACGCAAGCTGGTTACGGCGCTGCTGTCGGCGGGGACGCTTGGTGGTCGCGCCATCTCCGCCATCACGCTGGCGGATGTGGTTGCGCCAGTCGCGCCGGGCGGCGCGATTCCCTGCCCATTGGTCGCGGCCGATTTGTCGGTCGAGGGCGTTGCAGCGGCTCTGGTGGCGGATCGACCGGACCTGATCTTTCATCTGGCGGCAATTGTCTCGGGCGAGGCGGAAGCCGATTTCGAGAAGGGCTACCGGATCAATCTGGATGGGACGCGGCAATTGCTTGAGGCGATCCGGCTGGCGGGGCAGAGCGCTCCCTATTGCCCGCGTCTGGTGTTCACCTCCTCCATCGCGGTGTTCGGCGAGCCGCTGCCCGCGCTGATCGGAGACCACCACGAGCACACCCCGCTCACCAGTTACGGCACGCAGAAGGCGATTTGCGAACTCCTGCTGGCCGACTATTCACGCCGCGGGTTCGTCGATGGCATCGGCATCCGGCTGCCGACCATTGCGGTGCGGCCCGGCAAGCCGAACAAGGCGGCGTCGGGGTTCTTTTCGGGGATCATTCGCGAGCCCCTGGTGGGGCTTGAAGCAGTGTTGCCAGTCCCCGACACGGTGCGGCACTGGTTTGCCAGTCCGCGCGCTGCTGTCGGCTTTCTGCTGCATGCGGCCACATTGGACACGGCGAAGCTGGGCCATCAGCGCAATCTGTCCATGCCGGGCCTGGCGGTGACGGTCGGCGAGCAGATTGCGGCGCTTGAGCGTGTGGCGGGGCCACAGGCCGTGGCGCTGATCCGGCTGATACCGGACCCGGTGATTGCCGGGATCGTGGCCGGCTGGCCCAAGGCCTTCGCGGCCACTCGGGCGCGGGCTCTGGGGTTCAAGGGTGACACCAGCTTCGAGGAGATCATCCAGATCCATATTGCGGACGAACTGGGGGGCCGCATTGGCGGCCAGCACACATCAATGTGAACTGCCGGTGCGTCGCGGATCGAGGTTGGCGTTACCGGCCGCATCAGCGATCCAGCGACTGTGGTATTATCGGGGTAACCGATAACGGGTTGTGATTGGGGCTGGAAAATGCCCCAATTCGCCCGCACCAGTCCACCCCAATGCTGCGCGTATCCAGTTGACTGCAAAGGGCAGGCTCTATGTCGGAAGTCAAAATTCGTTCTCCCTTGCTGGCCGCCGGCGCCATTCTGCTCAGCGTTGCCCTGCTGATCACGGGCAATGGCTTGCAGGTCATGCTGTTGCCCATCCGGGGCGGCATGGAGGGCTTCTCGGCGTTTCAGGTCGGCTTGCTGGGCTCGGGCTACTTCTTTGGTTTCGTTCTGGGCTGCGCCTTCTCGCCACTCCTGATCATAAGGGCGGGGCATATCCGAACCTTTGCGGCCCTGGTGTCGATCGCGTCGGCAGCCGCGCTCGGCTACCCGCTGGCCGTCGATCCCCTGACCTGGGTGCTGCTGCGCATGATTACCGGCTTCTGTCTGGCCGGGCTCTATCTGGTGGTGGAAAGCTGGCTCAATGACCAGGCGACCAATGAAACGCGTGGCGCTCTGATCTCGACCTATGTGACGGTCAATTTCACCGTCATCACCCTGGGCCAGATGATGGTGACACTGGTGAGGCCGGACTCGTTTGTGCTGTTCTCGATAGCCTCCGTGCTGGTGTCGCTGGCAGCAGTGCCCATCGTCATGACGCGCTCGAGTCAGCCGCCGCCGGTCACCATTGTGCGGTTTCGGCCCAGGCACATGTTCCAGCTGTCGCCCACCGGTACGGTGTCGATCTTTCTGGTTGGGGTGGCGACCGGCTCGTTCTGGTCGCTGGGGCCCAGTTATGCCAATGCGGCGAGCGGCAATGTGACCGACGCCGCGCTGTTCATGAGCGCCGCCGTGATGGGCGGCGCCGTGCTGCAATGGCCGGCCGGCAAGATCTCCGACACCATTGACCGCCGCCTGGTGATGATCGGGCTGGCGCTGCTCTCGGCTGTGATCGGGGCGGTGATTATGGTCATGCCGCATGTGACCTGGCTCTGGCTGACGCTCGGCTTTGCCTTTGGCGCGGGCCTGCTGCCGGCCTATGCCATTGTGTCGTCACACGTGTTCGACTTTGCCGACCGCTCGGATTATGTGGAGATTTCTGCCGGCCTGCTGCTGCTCAATGGCCTGGGCTCAACGGTGGGTCCCGTGCTCACCTCGCTGACCATAGAACTGTTCGGCCCGGGCGGCATGTTCATCACCAATGGCGTGGTGATGATCGCCCTGATCGGCTTTGTGGCCGAGCGCCTGCGCCGCCGCGAAGGGCTGCCCGAGGCAGAAAAAGAGCACTTCGATCTGGGTACTGCCGGCGCCGTTTCGGTGGTGGGCGATGAAGAGGCCGTCCAGCTCAGCGATCTGGTGGTGCAGGAGCCGGCCGCCTGAGGGCGGTCACGCCTCAGGGTTTGTCGGGGTCGGGGCGGTCGCGCTCGGGCACATCATCGTCATAGAGGATGCGCTCGGCCGCGCCGTCGAGGTCGTCATACTGACCATCGCGCAGCGTCCACAAGAAGATGACGAGGCCGGCGGCCCCCAGCACGACCGAAATGGGAATGAGGAAGAAGAAATCGCTCATGTCGTCACCGCAGGCGTGCGGACCCTGCGTAGCGGCCGGCGCAGGCTGGCATAGCCGCCCCAGCCCAGCCGCAGCGCGTTGAGCACGACGACCAGCGAGGATGCCGACATGGCGATGGCGGCCATGAACGGATTGACCAGGCCGGCAACGGCGATAGGCAGGGCAATCAGGTTGTAGAGCACCGAGAGGGCCAGGTTCTGCTTTACCAGCCGCCCGGCATCGCGGGCTACCGCCAGCGCCAGGGGAATGGCTGACAGATCATCGTGCAGGAAGACGAAGTCGGCGGCGCTGCGACCGACATCGGCGGCGCTGGAGGGGGCCATCGAGACATGGGCGGCAGCCAGCGCCGGCGCGTCATTGAGGCCATCGCCCACCATCAGCGTCTTGTGGCCCTGGGCGGCGAGCGCGGCGATGCGGTCGGTCTTGCCGCCAGGCAGGATGGCACTGGCATGGCGGGGAATGCCAAGCGCATCGGCAATGGCGGCCACCGGTGCTTCGCGATCACCCGAGACGATCTCCAGGGCCAGGTGGCGCTCCTGCAGCGCGGCGACAGCACGGCGGGCGCCGGGCCGCAGGGTATCGCTGAAGGCAAATGGCGCCAGCAGGCTGCCATTGCGGCTCAATACCGTGCCGCTGCTGCCCTTGGCGTCATCGAGCGCCCAGGCGGCGCGGCCGAGGCGATAGACAGCGCCATCAAGCGTGCCCTCGACCCCGAGGCCGGGATGTTCGGAGACTGTTGCGAAGGCAATGCCGGCGGCCTGTGCTGCGCCGGCCCGGGCGATGGCCTGGGAATAGGGATGGCGGGAATAGCCGGCCAATGCTGCCGCTGGCCCCAGAACGTCCGGAGAAACACGGTCCAGATCGAGCACTTGCGGGGCGCCATGCGTCAGCGTGCCGGTCTTGTCAAAGACGATGGTGTCGATTTCGGCCAGCCGTTCCAGCGCCGAGCCATCCTTGAGCATGATGCCGGCATCAAACAGCCGCCTCGCCGCCACGACCTGCACCATGGGCACGGCCAGCCCCAAGGCGCAGGGGCAGGTTATGATCAGCACGGCGATGGCCACGGTGACGGCATTGTGGACGTCGCCATTCAGCGCCATCCAGCCGACAAAGGCGGCCAATGCCGCCAGATGCACCACCGGTGAATAGAGCTCGGCGGCGCGATCGGCGATGCGACGATAGCGGTTGCGACCGCTTTCGGCCGCTTCCATCAGGCGCACCATCTGGGCGAGTGTCGAATCCTGTTCGGCGGCCTGG
This sequence comes from Devosia sp., assembly GCF_030689745.1. GTDB lineage: Bacteria > Pseudomonadota > Alphaproteobacteria > Rhizobiales > Devosiaceae > Devosia > Devosia alba. The sequence goes on along the minus strand of NZ_JAUYGL010000190.1, from coordinate 5,803 downwards.
GCGCTGATGGTCAGCGGCCCGGTCAGATTGAGCGTGCCGGCTTCGAGCACCATGCCCGGCGCAGCAGCCACCGGCAGGGCCTCGCCATTGATCAGGCTGCGGTCGAGGTCGGACATGCCCTCGAGCACAATGGCGTCGACGGGCACGCGTTCGCCGGCCGCCAGCAATATGGTCATGCCCGGGGAGATTTCGCGCAGCGGCAGATACTCGCGACTGCCGTCCTCGGCCAGCACCAGCGCGCCGCGCGGGGCCAGCTTGACCAGGCCCTTGACGGCGGTGCGGGCGCGTTCGCGCATCATGTGGTCGAGCGTGCGGCCGATCAGCAGAAAGAAGACCAGCGACACGACCGCGTCGAAATACACCTGCTCGCCGCTATGGACGGTGTCATAAAAGCTCAGCGCAAAGGCCAGCGCGACGCCGATGGTGATTGGCACATCCATATTGGTGCGACCGTGCCGCACCGCATTCCAGGCGGAGCTGTAAAACGGGCGACCGGAATAGAGCAGGGCGGGCAGGGCCAGGCCCGCACAGATCCAGTGCAGAATGTCGCGGGTGGCGGGATCGGCGCCGGCCCAGACCGAGCCGGACAGCATCATGATATTCATCGAGACAAAGGCGGCTACGGCCAGCGCCCGGATCAGGGCGGGCAGGGTGCGGTCCTGCTGCGCGTCGAGGGTTTCAAACAGGTTGGACGGATAGCCCAGATCGGTCAGTGTCTTGACGATGGGGGGCGGCGTGGCGTCGGCGCGCCAGCGTATGGCGACCCGCTTGGTCGACAGATTGACCCGCGCGGACACCACGTCATCGAGCGCGCCGAGGGCTTTTTCGATGCTGCGAATGCAGCCGCCACAATGGATCGAGGGCACGGACAGATCGGTCTGCCGCAGGCCCTCGCCAATGTCCCGGCTGGCCAGGCGCAATTCATCATTGCTGGGGCCATGCTGGATCGGACCTGCCACGGCCTCGACGAATGCCGGCGGTGGCAGGCAGCAGGTCATGTTCTATTCTCGAACGGCGGCGTAGGCATGCCAGGTGGCATGACCGAGCAGGGGGAAGATGATGATCAGACCCACCAGCGCGGTGCCCACCCCAATGGCGGTGAGGATCAGCACGATGGCGGCCCAGAGCAGGGCAGCAGGCATATTGTTCCACACCAGCGACATTGACAGGCCCATGGCCGAAAAGGCGTCCAGGCGGCGGTCGAGCATCATGGGGATCGAGAAGGCGCTGATGCCAAAGGCGAAGGCCGCGAACAGACCGCCGATGGCCGTGCCAGTCAGCATCAAGGAGATGCCGGTGGGCGTGGTCAGCAGCATGTTGACCAGGTCGTCGGCGCCGGGAAATGGCCGCACGCCGAAGAACAGCGCATAAAGGAGTACCGCTGCGCGCATCCAGACCAGCATCAGCATCAGCAGGATGGTGCCGACATAGAGCAGATGGGTACCGCCGCCGCGACCGGGGAACACCATGTTCCAGAAACTGACATGCTCACCGGCCTCGAGCCGGCGGCTCTTTTCATAAAGACCCGTGGCCAGCAGGGGCCCCACCACGAGAAACCCCGCCAGGGCGGGAAACAGGATCTGGACCCAGCCAAATGTCACCATGGCGCCAATGGTCAGCAGCGACAGCAGGGCAATGCCCACTCCATAGAGCAGGCTGGGCAGCGGGCGGTCCCACAGATCGCGCCAGCCCAGCGCCAGCCAATGCAGCGCGGCGGTGGCGGGCAGGTGGCGATTGTGATCGACCTCCCTGGGCAGTGCCGGAACGGTATCGGGAATGGGAAGCAGGGTCTTGGCCATGAAGCGATCCGATTTCGTTAAGTTCAGCAGGCCGATTTGGCGGCGCGATAGGTGCCGTTCTCGCCAGCGTCCTGGAGATGGGTGATGCAGTCGGGCTGCGAGGAAAAGGCCACATAGACCAGGTGCGCATTGGCCGCAAACAGAACGGTAACGATCACCACGGCCGCGATCACCACCATGCGTCTTGTGCCGCGCGGGCGGGTGTCGACGTCATGGAGGTGAGCGGGGTGGTGAGCGGGCGCTGTCATGGCGTGCCGGCTCGCAGATCAAGGACATAGAGCGCCAGCAGCTTGATCTCGGTGGGCGACAGCCGCCCTTCCCAGCTTGGCATGACGCCCGTGCGGCCGGCATAGACCGACTGGCGAATGGCGGCGCGGTCGCTGCCATAGGTCCAGAAATTGTCAGTCAGATCGGGCGCACCGGTATCGGTCATGCCCTTGGCCGTCTCGCCATGGCAGGCGGCGCAATTGTCGGCGAAAATGGTCGCGCCGGCCGCCAGAATGTCCGGCGCGGTGGCGGCGGCCACATCAGGCTGGGAGAGGGCCTGCACATAGGTAACGACGGTATTGATGTCGGCCGTGACGAGCATCTGATCGCGGCCAAACGCCAGCATTTGGGCAAAGCGCGTGTCGGGACTGGAGCCGTTAATGCCCACGCTTATGGTCTCGGCGACGATTTCGGGATCATCCCCCCACATCAGGGGGGCGTGCACCAGATTGGGGAAGCCGGGATTGCCCAGCGCATTGGCGCCGTGGCAGGCAGCGCAATTGTCGCCAAACAGGGCCTGGCCAGTTTCGCGCACGATGTTCATCAGGGGCTCGTCGGCCTGGATGGCGGCAAAATCCTCGGCGTCGATCCGGCTGGTCCAGGTCGCCCGGTCCATCTGCGCCTGTTGCACGATCTGGGCGATCTGGGTTCGCTGGTCAACGCCCAGCAGGCCGCGGAAATAGCCATTGATGCCCGGCCAGCTGGGGTTCAATACGGTCCAGGCCACTGCAAACAGCGTGGCCACAAGCAGGAAGATCCAGACCGCCCGGGGCACCGGTGTATTGAGTTCCTTGATGCCGTTCCATTCGTGCCCGGTGGTCATCTGCCCCGAGAACTTGTCGCGTTCACCTAGCGCCATGGACGGTCCTCCTCGTCGCTGATGGGCATTTTGGCGGCTTCATCAAAACCCTTCTTGTTGGCAGGCCAATAGGTCCACACCAGCGCAATCACGCTGAGGGTGATGAGATAGAACAGGCCGAACGACTTGGAAAAGCCGACGACGGTGTCGTGATCGAACGGCATCTATTCGGCCTCCGCCAGGTTGGGTTGGTGAGCCGCATTGGTGAGGTTGCCAAGCACCTGCAGATAGGCAACCAGCGCATCCATGTCGGTGACCCGATCGGGAACGCCATCAAAAGTGCGGACATTGGTGGCCTCGCCATAGCGCTCGAAAACCCCGTCGGCACTGGGGGTGTCGGGATTGGCCTGGCCAAAGGCGTCCAGCGTGGCATTGGCGATCTGCTCATCGGTATAGGGCACACCAACAGCCCGCAATGCCGCCAGGTGCTGGCCCAGATCGTCGGTCCGCAGCGTGTCGCGCAGCAGCCAGCGATAGGCCGGCATCTTGGACTCGGGCACCACATCGCGCGGATTGTTCAGGTGCAGGGTCTGCCAATCATCGGAGTACTTGTTGCCCACGCGCGCTAGATCGGGCCCGGTGCGCTTGGAGCCCCACAGCATGGGATGGTCGTAGCTGCTTTCCACGGCCAGCGAATAGGGGCCGTAGCGTTCGACTTCGTCGCGCAGCGTGCGGATCATCTGGCTATGGCAGGCATAGCATCCTTCGCGGATATAGATGTTGCGTCCAGCCACTTCGAGCGGGGTATAGACCCGCATGTCGGGGGCCTGCTCCACGGTTTCGTCGATGGTGAACAGCGGCGCGATTTCGACCAGGCCGCCGATCGAGGCAACCACGATGATAAACGCGACCAGGCCGATAGCGCTGCGTTCCAGATTGTAGTGAAGGCCGAACATCAGTCTATTCTCCGGCTTGCAGTGCGGGGGTGTCGAGAGCGACCTCGTCGGGTGCCGTCGCCGGCATCCGAATGGTCATCCAGACGTTGTACAGAGCGACCGATGCACCAAGCAGGAACAGCAGACCACCAAAGGCACGGGCGATATAGTAGGGGTGCATTTCCACCAGGCTATCGACGAAGGAATAGCTCAGCGTGCCGCTCTCGGTATAAGTGCGCCACATCAGGCCCTGAATGACCCCCGAGTTCCACATCGCAAAGACGTAGACAATGGTGCCTGACAGGGCGAGCCAGAAATGCACTTCCACCAGCTTGTTGGAGTACATGGCCGGCTTCTTCCACATGGTTGGCACCAGCGCATAGATCGAGCCAAAGGTGATCATGGCAACCCAGCCGAGCGCGCCGGCATGGACGTGACCCACGGTCCAGTCGGTATAGTGCGACAGCGAGTTGACGGCCCGAATGGCCATGAACGAGCCTTCGAACGTGGTGATGCCGTAAAAGATCGCGGCGAGCGTCATGAAGCGCAGCACGGCGTCGTCACGCACCTTGTGCCAGGCGCCGTTGAGGGTCATCAGGGCGTTACCGGCCGAGGCCCAGCTTGGCACCAGCAACACGACCGAAAAGGCCATGCCCAGCGTCTGCACCCAATGGGGCAGGGCGGTGTAGTGCAGGTGGTGCGAACCAGCCCACATATACATGAAGGTGATGCCCCAGAAGCTGATGATCGACAGGCGATAGGAGTAGATGGGACGACCGGCCCGCTTGGGCAGGTAATAATACATCATGCCCAGAAAGCCGGCGGTCAGGAAGAAGGCCACGGCGTTGTGGCCGTACCACCATTGGGTCATCGCATCCTGCACGCCCGAGAACAGCGAATAGGATTTGGCGCTGCCGAACGATACCGGAACGGCCAGATTGTTGACGATATGCAGCATGGCCACGACCAGGATGAAGGCCATGTAATACCAGTTGGCCACATAGATATGGGGCTCCTTGCGACGGGCCAGCGTGCGCATGTAGATCGCGAAATAGGTGACCCAGACAATGACCAGCCAGATATCGGCATACCATTCGGGTTCGGCATATTCCTTCGATTGGGTCAGGCCCATCAGATAGCCGCTGGCGGCAATCACGCAGAACAGATTATAGCCCAGCAGCACGAACCAGGGACTGATCTGGTCGGGCAGGCGAGCGCGGGTGGTGCGCTGCAAGACGTGGAATGAGGTGGCGATCAGGGCGTTGCCGCCAAAGCCGAAGATCACGCCGCTGGTGTGAACCGGCCGCAGGCGACCAAAGCTGGCCCAGGCCGCGTCAAAGGTCATTTCGGGCCAGGCGAGCAGGGAAGCAACCCAGAACCCGACCCCCATGCCGATCACGCCCCATATCAGGGTGAGGACGATGCCGACCCTTGTGGGGGCGTCATAATACTCATTGAGCCGCTCATCGCTGGGCTCGGGTGCATCCTTGTTGCTCATCACGGCGAAAAAGCCGATTAGGCCCGCGGCCGCCACGATCCAGCCATGGATGCCAATCAGGTCATTACGACCGGCAATCGCCATGGCCAATCCGACAATGCCCAACCCGCCAAGGATCAGCATTGCCCAGAGCCGCTCGGCTCGCGTCAGATCTGCAATCATACTTGTTTGCCTCATTCCAGGTGCAGGCAAACTAGCCCATCGGGGCCCGACATGCAGGATTAAAAACGCGCTGTCCTTGATCTGGCGCAAAGACACCCTCTGAGCAGGCCGCGAATCGCAATTTTGCTGTCGGCCAGCTTTGAATTCGTTGTCGGATTTTGGCGCGACGAACGCATGATCCTATTTCCTGCGGACAGATAGGATTGCTGGCCATCGATCACGACCGAAAGGTGGCCCAGGAAGTCTTGCCCGCCGACTGGGTTCTGACGTCCGTTTTTGGAGATCGCCGCGGTGTCAGTGGCAGCGCCGTTTCTGCGGACTGGATCTAGTCTTTCTGAAGCGG
>NZ_JAUYGL010000182.1 GCF_030689745.1 Devosia sp. | reverse complement strand
TCATTTTCCAGTTTTTCATCATTTTCGACAGTTCTGCAGGCGAGCAAGTCCGTGGCACAGTCAGGTGCGGAGGCCAGCTCGGACAAAGGATCGATCGCGCAGGGGCTCACGCTCGCGCCATCAGCGCAAGGTCAGAGTCCGGTGGCGATCAGGATGGGGCAGGGGCGCTAGAGCGCGCGAACTACCAGGCAGGCGTCGCACGAGGCGGCGACGCCAAACCATCCGATGATCCCGATGGGGACAGAAATGTGGAGGAAGTTGTTGCGGCGAATCCGATCGCGGCAATAGAAGTGATCAGCCATGTGGCTTCTCCTGTTAGAGCAGGATGATGGCTGCCTGGTCAGGTCGCTAGCGTTGTTGAAGCAACGCTGGCGGCCGCCTTGATGGGCAACCAAAGATTCCGGGTGGAATCCTCGTGCCAGGATGCACAAGTCAGGGATGGCAGTCACCACACTTTGTTATTGATGGTTAACATGCGATGTGGCCGCTACGGTTAGATCGTTTCGAAGGATTTCGAATTGAGGTATGAAGACGCGCTGAAAATCCTTGTGGCGCTTGGTAATCCTGGACGGTTCGATATTTTTCGAAGGGTCGGTGAGACCCCCGGATTGTCCTCATCCGACTTGAAGTCCGGCAAAGCCGCATCCACGACTTCCCATCATATCAAGCTGCTGGTGGATGCTGGCGTGCTCGAGACCGCCAGGGACGGCAAGTACGTTCGGTACAATGTGCATCGCGGTAAACTCGCGAGCTTTGCAAAATGGGCTGCCGCACAGGCTGAGCTGGCGACCTTCGACGATCTTACAAAGTATCTTTCTGACAACTCGATTTAGCTGATAGTGCTGCGTGCGAAAGACAGATACGGGGCCGACAGCCGACAGTCGGCTTTTCGCCAGCATAGGCGGAAAGCTGCCGGAGTGTTGCCCGGAACTTGTCAGAAATTTTTCCCGGCAGCCTGATTGCAGAGCAATCGATCACGCTATTCGTCCTGTCCCATCCCCCAATTGGGGAATTCACGCCCGGCGTGCCAGCTGTCATCAGCGGTGGGAGTTTCAAATTGAACGCCAGCCGGTCGCGGCGGCACCACTCATTGTGGTCAGTTCAAATGCGATTCAACGCCATTTATGGGTATCAAATTGGGGTAGGACGATGAGACATATAGCGGGCGCGCTGGCTGCTGTTTTCTGCATGGGGGCGACGACGGCAAACGGCCAGGATACAATCCGCGAGCTCCAGCACTTGCTCGACAACGCGGGCTACAATGTTTCCGGCCAGGATGGTGTCTGGGGTGGCAATAGCCGCGAGGCGCTGAAAGGCTTCGCGGAAGACTACGCCTTGGACATTGCCGTCCCGGAGCAGACACCTTCTCCGGAGGAGGTGCAGCCCATCCTGGCGGCCGTCAATACCTCGCTGGACGCGGACCATGTCCTTTTTCCCACCATCCCGCTTCCTGACGACTATTATGTCGGCTTGGCCACCCAATGGTATTTCAACATCCACAATTGGGCAGTGGGTACGCCGGCAACTGTCAACAGGGATGGCGTGATGACGAGCGTCCCGGTCCGTCGTTGGTTCGAGCCGATCGAGGATGATCTGGAGATGTTCGGCGATGCCGGCGTCAAAGTGATGCGCATGCAACTGGGCATGGAGGGGATGCTGTTTCACCGCGAGTGCCCCTGGATGGAGGACCTCGAACTTGGCGTGCTCGATGATTGCTATACAAAGGCCTTTGCCGAGGCGCGCAGCAATGATTGGGAATTGCAGTTCGCTGAGCTGGAGTCACTCACAGATAATCCGGTAATCCGGCACTATCTCGATGCCGTCGAATACTGGAACGAGAACGGCTTTCACGTGATGGTCGTGCCGTCCGACTTCTTTACCGGCGATGGCAGCGCTTTCGATGGATCGGCCCCCTCCGGACCTCCACAGGACCCGCTGGTCCACCGTGCAGTGGTTAACGACCCAATGTTCCAATCCTATTTTCCAAAGTTCGCCGGGGCCCTTGTCGCCGAAATGCGCGCGAGAGACCTCAATAATGTGAGCTTTCAGTCCCTCAACGAGACCCGGTTCTGCCGTCATGACGGTCGTCCTTTGCCCGGGGGGTTGGCGCGCTGGCGGGCGCTGGAACGGGCGGTATTTGATGCGGTGCGCATTGAGGCCCCGCGCATGTCGCTGGTCAGCACCGCGGTCTGCACGGCGGGCGATCACTTCATCCTGGGTGGCGGCTCATACAGGGAGTTGGCCACGGTGGTTCCTGTTCACCACGGTCTTGATGACGTGACCTATGCCCTGCATCTCTATACGCCACGGGCGCTCATGCTTGGTACGGCACAGAACGCACTCTACGAGCCCGACACGCTGATCCGCTATCCGTTCCAGCGCATTGCACCCGCCGCAGCGCGAAACGAAGAGGCACAGTACTATATCCGGGAGTATAATCGCCTGCAGCCTGGTCCGAACTATTTCGAGCAAATGTTCACCGACATCGGCGCCTTTGCCCGAAACAACAACATCAGAGTGATGTTCACCGAACTCAATGCGCCCAAGCCAGATTTCGGCGTGCCGCGCGAGGATCGTGTCGCTCTGATCCGAGACCTGATCACCTTCGGCAAGACCCATGATGTTCCGATCATTCACTTCGGCACCCTCAATGCCTGGGGGCTATCGAGTTGCCAACACACCATTCGCTCGCCCGACCATCGATATGACCCGGCACTGCTCAATATCATTGCCTTCGGCAACAACGTCTCCGGCGCCGACCCCAACGCCCCGCTCGAACCGATTGAGGTGCAATGCGGCACCCGGTAAAGGCCCGGATGGCCATCCTGCGTGTGATGCTGATCTGCCTTGCGGCATCCATGTCGGTGACACTGGCACGGGCCGAGGATGGACGTTGGTTCGCCCTTGCCGAAAGCACCGATCCTGACGAAGCCATCGGGATTGCCCTGGCGCATCGCTGGTGGTTTGAGACAATCGCCGTTGCTGCCAATAAGACCGGTGGCTACGTCACGCTTGGCAGGCTGGAAGATGAGACGAAAAATGACGCGGACGCACTGACCGAACTGCTCGGCTCAGGCAACTGGCCGGCAGGCATTGAGGTGGTCTCGGCGGCATCACTGGGCGAGCCAATATGGAGCCTACCGGACGCTACTGTGGCCCGGCATGAATTCAGGCACGGCGACGATGGACGGATAGTCTCTGACGGCATCTCTATCCAGATGTCTTCCCAGCTTGACGTCACCGACGACACATTCAAACCAATGTTGGCGGTGGTCGAGCAAGGCAACGCCGTCCACCAAACCACCTTGGCGGACAGCGGAACCGACGGCGCCTTTGCCCGCATCCGCATCGCCTGGCTGGATCGAACCGCGACCCGTCCCCAGATCGTGTTTTCCGGCTACACGATGGGCGCTCATTGCTGCACCGTCACGCGTATTCTCACCAGGGATGAGGACGGCTGGATCGAGGTCGACGGGGGCTGGCATGATGGCGACGAGGGCTACCGCATCGAGGATGTGGACGGGAACGGCGAATTTGAGTTGATCGCCCGCGACGACCGCTTTCTCAATCGATTTGCGCCCTATGCGACCTCCTGGACACCGATCAGGGTGTTCAAGCTGGCCGGTGGCGCGCTTTTTGATGTAAGCCGCGAGCCGGCCTATGAGCCGACCCGCCGCCGCGAGCTCCACGCCTTCGAGCATCATGCCGATCATGAGCCGGGCTTGTGGCGCGAAACTGGCTTCCTCGCTGGATGGGTCGCGCTCAAATCCGTACTCGGGGAACGCCAAGAAGCCTGGCCACGGATGATCGAGACCTACACCGAGGATGGTTTCTGGAACCACGTTGCCTGCGAAACCGACTTCGTAGAGGGCGCCTGCCCGGGTGGCGAGTCTCGCAGTGCGCCATTCCCTGAGGCGCTTGAAGACTATTTGAGAAGGACAGGCCTCTGGTGACATCGGCCCGTTGGCCGTCCCTGCTAGTGCTCGAACTGCACGAACGCCCTTTTGACTACACTCTGGTTCATCGAAACCAGGGTGCAGTTCTTCAGAAGTTGCTCAGCGGCGACCCGATGTCTTCAATCGTGACTGCGGGTCGATACGTGGCCGTTCTGAGCGACGGCGCGGCGCGTCGGGTACTATTCGATCCACACCTGAAGTTCTTCCCGGTTGCAATATTCGGTCATCAGGTAAAAGGCCCGCGTAAAGCCGATGGCGGAATACGAAACCGTCATGGTCTGGCCCGTCGCGCTGCTGGTGCCCTCAATGGTGACGGATTCTGCCGCGCGAATGGCTTTGTGAACCGCATTGGTAGTTGGACTTGCACCGGGTGCGAACGGCCACACGCGACCGTTTACAAAAGACAACGGGAAAGTCCGGCCATTGATCGTGGCGTTTACACCCCGACTCTCATCGAATGGATGCGGCAATACAATGTTTGTATCAAATCCCATCTCATATCGGGGCCTTTCAACAATCATTTTGAAAACTGGATGCTGATATACGGCCCCCCGCGTGAAATCAGAAGCGGGTGTTTCAATCCAGCAAAACCTTTGGTCCTCTATCATCGTCCAGTCCCCAGACGTGACCGTGCGGACAGGATCTGAAGCTTCATCTGGCGGCACGGGCACAAAGACTTGGGACCGAAAGTGACGTGCGTGTACGGCGGTCAGATAGCGTGCTGCCGGTAAACCCACATCAGGCAGGTAATGTTCCTCCAAGTAATCTCGCTCGGCATCGCTCAGTTCACGTACGAGGACCGGCATCCTGACTTCTCCGGCGTGGCGATACAGAAGCCATCTGATGTGCCGAATTTCCGCCGACGTCAGATTCAGCGCGGCTTCCCCGGCGCGCAGGCGCTCCTCTTCGGCCTGCGCGGCTTCCTCTCTCCGGCGCTGTTCTTCGGCTTGCCGCTCGGCCGCCGCGATCCTGTCCGCCTCGGCCTTGGCCTGGCGCAGGGCGGGAATGTCCAGCATCAGCGCCAGCGCATCCTCATAGCTTGCCGATTGCTGGCCGACCTCGGAGAGAAAACGGTTCAATACCTGTTCGGCTTCCTCGATATCCCCCTGTCCTGCCAGGGCCGTCGCCTCGAAAAACAGCAGATCGCCCCCGGCCAGTTCCGGCGCGAGGTCACGCAAGGCACCAATCCGTTCGAGAATTTCCCCATCGTCCCCGGCGAGCATGGCGCGCTCCAGCGCTGCCATAGCCATGTCGATCTGCACCTCGGGTGGCAGGTCCTGCGCCACGGCCATTGGCGCGAAATTCATCATCGCCACCACAAACATCGCCCGCACGCGCAGATGTGCCGTCATTCTCATTGCCCCAGCCTAACCAGCGCCTCTTCGGCGAAATATGTCCCCTGATCCGCCGCCATCCGGTACCAGCGCCGCGCCTCGGCCAGATCGATTGCGACGCCCAGCCCCTCTTCATACATGGACCCCATGGCCAACTGCCCCTGAACATCCCCGTTCTCGGCAGCGCGCCGATACCATTGCACGGCCTGCTCGTAGCTTTGGGGCACGCCCAAACCTTCGAAATAAGCGTAGCCCATCCCCATCTGACCCATGGGGTCACCCTGTTCGGCGGAAAGCCGATACCAATGGGCGACCTGATCGTCGTCCAGCAGACCGTCTTCCTGGTTGTAGTAGAGCGCGGCAAGCGACGCTTGGGCGCGGGCATGTCCCTGTTCTGCCGCCAGCCGATAGAGCCGCTCCGCTGCCCTGACCCCCGCGCTGCCCCCGAGGCCGTAATAATCCATCATGCCGATGCGATACTGGGCCTCCGCATGCCCCTTGGCCGAGAGGGGAGCAAGAAGTCGCCGGGCCTCGTCATAGTCATGACGCTCATGAGCGGCCACGCCACGGTCCAGCGTGGCCAGTTCCGCGCGCAGGTCGGACAGGTCCAGCATCAGTGACAGCGCTTCGTCATAGCTCGCGGATTGTTGTCCGACTTCGGAAAGGAATCGCGTCAGTGCATGTTCTGCCTCGTCGATTTCTCCCTGCTCGGCCAGGGCCGCTGCCTCGAAGTACAGCAGTTCGCCGCCGGCCAGTACCGGCGCGAGTTCGCGCAGGACGTCAATCCGATCTAGAATTTCTCCATTGTCCTCGGCCAGAATTGCGCGCTCCAGCGCTGCGATGGCCAGGTCGACCTGCAATTCTGGAGCGAGACCCTGTGCCCGTGCATCCTGGGCGAAGCCCAGAAGCGCGCAAACAATCAAAGGCAACACAGCCAGTCTGTTTATACTTCCCATCGCCCCAGCTTTTCCGACTCTTCTGCGAACGAGTCCTCTGATCCGTCGCCATCTGAACTGTAATTTAAATACAATCGTTCCCCGGACCGTATCTAATTGTCCTCCCAGAGGATTCTGGATTAATATTATATATCGTTGAGTAGCACTGGAACAATAGATGATCTTGTCCGCACCGCAATAAATTTAACCCTCTAGTGCACTGTCTATATGTAACACGCGTTGCATGAACCACATTTATTCCATCATTTGTGGCGTAGGCGTATTGAATCCATTCTGAATCGCTACTCATGATCGATTTTATAATGCTTCCGTCCCTAGAGTTCTTCAAAAGAACATTGCAATTATTGCTGACAAAATCTCTAAGTGGGCCGCGCACTACATCACGCGTCTGTCCCACCACTTTAGGAGAGCATTCGTAATCGACGACAATTTCGTTCTCGAAAGCAAGAAAAGCACCCTTTGCATAGGGCCCGGACATGTTCTCTCCCTGCGCCGTGACCCAACCATCGGCGATTTCAAACACTTCGACCGGCAGACTTGCTATGTAGGCTGCGTGCGCGACCGCCGCCGCCTTTTCTTCCTCCCGCGCACTGGCAACGCGGTTGAGCATGGCATCGAGACGGTCTGCAGCGGTCTGGGGTTTCGGCTGGCCAGGTGGCGCGGCTGGAGGGGTTAAATCCCCTTGTGGCTCCACAGCGTCATCTACTCTCGCTTCGGTACTGGCGACCTGTTCGGTGGTGGGCTCGTCGCCCGCCGCCTCTTCCTCCGCCAGCGGTTCAACCGGGCGGTCGCCACAGGGTTTTGACCGGAAATGCCGCTCATAGGAGGCTTTGACCTGCGCCAGCGCGTATTTGGGGTCCACCAGATCGATCCGCGACACGGTGAAGCCCTCGCGGAACAGTTCCCGCGTCTGCGCCTCACTCAGCCAGGGGATGTCCTCCGATCCCACGGAACCAATCTGGAACAGCCGGTCCCATTCCGGGCTGCCCGGCACAGACGGCCCATAATCCGTCCCCTGCGAAAAACTGTCGACGCCGAAATAGTGCTGGATAGTTCGGCCTGGCCCTCCCGCAAAACCAACTCGGCTGTTGGGTTGGATGATCATGCGGAGCCGCGAATGGGTGTAGAGGTTCACCCCGTCCAGCGCGCCCTCCTTGACCATGTCCGGCTCGATTTTTTCGGGGTTGAAGCTTGCCATGACGTGCTGGGCAAAGCAGACCGGGGCACCGGCCAGTTCAACCCAGGGCGGGGAATGATGTTCATAACGCCCGGCAAACTGGCGCAGCGGCTCCCCCATCAATCCGGCAAATCGCCACCGGATGGTGAGCGAGCGAAACTTGACGATATCGCCATTCTCATCGGCCACCCCCAGCGCCGTTTCCAGCGGGGTCTCGCCCTCATAGGTCTGGGCAAGGGCACTTTGCAGGCCAAGCAACAGCACCAGGACGGTACATATGATCCTCAAGGCAGTACTTTTACCTGACATGTATTCCCCCATGACACGCACTTCACGTGTCGCCTGCAAATCCTTTGCCCGCCTATTGGATCAAAGTCATGATCCCAGGCTTGTCGCAGCGCTCTGCTATTGATTTGAATGCTTGTGTGAACCCGATGGCGGAGAAGGTCACAGAGATGGGCTGGCCCCCGTATTTGTCCGTGCCGCTGACTGTAATGGTCTGGCCGGCTCGTATGGCTCGCACAAAGCTACCGCCATCTTGAGGCTCGAGAAAGGAACGACCGGCCACAAGAGGGAACCGCTTGCCGTCGATCCGCGCCTCAACGGGCATGTTTGCATCGAACGGACTGGGGTGAACCACTGAGTATTGTAGTGTGCCAAAGGTGCTGTACAGGGCGAAGTGCATGATCGACTGCGACCGGCCGGGATAAACGCTCGAAAGCGTTGGACGGGTGAAGATAGAGCAATTCCCATCGACTTCAGCCAGATGCCACTCACCCGAGGTCGCTACGCGATTTTCTATGTTTCCGGCCTGGAACTCATAGGTCAACGCGCCGCCAGCAATTGCCTGGCGGTACAAGCGCAGAGCCTCTGTTTCGTCCTTGGACACCCCCAGTCCGAGCGCATACATACCCGCTAGGTCGCCCGAACCCGAAACCTTCTCTATGGAGACCGCTGAACGAAACAAACGGAAGGCCTCAGTGAAATCCTGCTCAACGCCAAGCCCATCCCTGTACATGCGGCCAAGACCGACCATGCCCCAGGGGTGTCCGGCCTCCGCCGAAAGCTGGTACCAATGCACGGCCTGAGCGAGATCCTGCGCGATCCCGTCACCGCGCAGGTAATGACCGGCAAGCTCGGCCTGACCTCCTGCGTCGCCCTGCTCTGCCGACAGACGGTACCAGTGCACTGCCTGGCCGAGATCCCGCTCCATTCCGCCGTCGCCAATCGCAACAAAGCTCGCCAGCGCAGCTTGCGCCGGGGCATAACCAGCTTCCGCGGCCTGACGATATAGTCTGCCGGCTTCGGTGACATCTTGCGCGCCTCCTTTGCCCGCCGCTCGCAATTTTCCCAAGTAATACTGCGCCGAAGAATCGTTTGCTTCCGCCAATGGCTCCAGAATGGCCAAGGCCGTAGCGTAGTCTTCGGCCTCATAAGCGGCGATCCCCTCCTCGGCTGCCGACGCTTCGGCATTGATGGCACGCAGTTCAATTGCCATTGCCAGCGCCTCGTCATAGCTTGCCGACTGCCGCCCGACATCGGATAGGAACCGGGTCAGCGCGGTGTCGGCCCGCGGGACATCCCCGACCGCCTTGGCCGCGAGCGCTTCGAAGAACAGCAGCTCGCCTGCCGCTAGCTCGGGATCGAGCTCGCGGATCAGGTCGATTTGCACGAGTGTTTCAGAGTGGCTTTCGGAGCTCATGGCCTGCTCAAGCGCGGCCATGGCGATATCGATCTCGACGTCCAGCGGCAGGTCTTGAGACATCGCCTGGAATGAAGGGGCAAAGGTCAAGGCGCCGACCATGACCATTGCGGCCACCAAATGGCGACCGCGCGACACGCTCGGCTCAAAGTCCACCACGATCTTTTCATCCCTCCGTTTTTCCCATGCCGACCACACAACCCGTGGGAGGTCGGCGCTCCACGTGCTTGCACCATGCGCGGGAATTCCAAAAATCTAACAGCTGGAAGTGCGTCGCTACATCCCCCGATTGGGTTAAGCCGGGCGCTTGCCACGAGACCACGCCGGGTCACATCAGGTCTTGATGCTGTCCAGAAACCCCATATAGGCATCGAGCATGGGCCCGAAATGGTCGTAGTAAAGCAGCTGGCCAGCGCCTGGGATGAAATACACTGGCAAGTCACCGTAGCGATGCGCGAGGTTTTTTACCGCCTGGGGCTCGTGGATGAAATCGTCCGCTCCATGGAAGAAGGCCGCATGAAACTGGCCCGTCGGAAAGCTATCCCAGCGTGGATTAGCCTGATGGTAGAAGTCGTGCTTGATCGATTGCAGCGACGCCATGAACATCTGGCGGGCCCGTTCACCCTGGTGGGGCTGGGCATATTCGGCCTCGACCACCGCGAGATCGGCGACACAATCACTATAGTGCCGGATGAAGAACCGCCTGAGTGCTGTCGGATCTTCCAGACGCCCTCCATAGAAGTCGAGCACATTGGACAATATTCCCCAATGGGAGCTGGCGAGGCTTAGCAAACCGGCACGCAGACGGCCCGCCGCGCCAAGCCCGGTCAAGGGTTTTATGCAGGTGCCCAGAAAACCAATCGAGCGCACCCGTTCCGGATGTTGTTGCGCATATTCGATACCATAGGCGCAGCCGCTTACGCAGGGGAGCAGATCCGCCTGTTCGCCGCAAAAATGCGACCGGGCCAGGTCGATACCGTCACAGGCATGGGCCAGGTGCGCGTCAACATCCAGCCTGTCGACAGGTCCGGCCATGGCGCCATGACGCAGCGGCACGACAAGCCGGATCCCAACAGCCTGCAGCATTGCAACGTCCTCGGGCCGGAAGTCGGGAAGGATCTGGGAATGCAGCAGAATGACCGGATGACCCGAAACCGGCCCAATATCGATGAACCGATGCCATTCGCCGTCGCGAGACCGAAGGCGAACGGCCCGCGCTGCTGGCAGGAACGCTTCGATCAGATCGACGAACACGTCGTCATGCGCCGGCGGGGGAAGGCCGGCTTCGGCAGTGCGCTCGAACAGGGTATGAGCAAGCACCCGGCTGGAGAGTTCGGCTTGTGACCGCACGCCGAGTTTTCGTGCGAGGGTCTTGTATTGGCTGCGCTTGGTTTCGTGTCCGACCCCGTCGGCCCTGGCCGCAACGCTCAGCCCGATTCCGCATAGAAGTTGTTTGAGCACCCGTAGCTCAGCCTTGGTTGGCTTTTCTCCGCTGACCAGCAGTTCGTTCAGGCTTTGGGAGAGCTGTACGTCGGATTTGACCAGCAGGCGGATCGCGTCTTCCCGCCCTGCATCGAGAACGAATGCCAGGTGATTGTCGAGCACCAGGCCACCCACTGCCGGAACCGGTTGACCGAGTGCCTCGATATCCACCCAGACAGGGTGAACCCGCTCCTCTTGAGGGTCGGGTATCAATACCCCGTCCACCGCCCGGCACACGACGGCATCCCAGCCGTTCGCGGACTCCTGGATAGCGTCGCTCTCGGTGACCCGCTGGGCGAGCATGGGCGCGGGAAGGGTTCCAAGGGTGCCGGCCATTGCCGTGGAAAGCACACCATAGGCCTGAGGCGGCGGTCGTTTACGTCCCGTGCTCATCGCCGGTCCGGCGATGGCGCATGCGGCCCCAACCAACACGTCCCAAACTTCACCACTTGTCCCCCTGGCGCGCCCTACTTACGCAACCAAACGCAAACAACACCGTGCAGTCAATCGGAGTAGGTCATTAATCGACAACGACAGGCGGGCTTGTCGCATCAGTGGTAAATTTTGATTCTGAGCCAAAACAATGAATCCGCTGTGGAGGCGCCTGCATATCCTGTCAAGCGATCAGCCCAGCCGGGGGTTTCATTGGGCGCATGCATACCGACATTGTCGTTTCCGTTGAATTTCAGTGCAGCAATCGAGGTCAGTGCCAAGATTCAAAAATTATACTCTGTTTGTCAGCGCCGAGGCATCCGCAGATTTACGGGCACCTCTGCCGGATGTACCCCTCGGCCAGGCGACGAACTCCTGGCCAGACTTGCAGGCGGAGTCAACTTCGCTGGCACCGCCACACTCGCGGTCTGCGGTGCGGTGCCAGATGCATGAGCGATCAACCAGGTGAGACTCCTGGCCGGTCTGTCGATCAGCGCGGACCCCCATTGCAGTCGTTCGGGGTTCTGCCGCGAAATCCCATAAGCGGTCGTTCGTTGCTGCCAGCATTGGGATGTGGGGGTACCATTCCAGCGGAAAAGCTTGGGAGAGCTGGCTCAAAGGCGGCCCGAACGGACGGATGAACGGCTAGCTAAAGACGATGCCGCCGTCGACGTTGAGGGTCTGGCCGGTGACGAAGGCACTGTCGTCCGAGCAGAAAAATGCCACGGGTCCTACGACGTCTTCGGGCGCGCCGATTCGATCCTGGGCCGTCTTGCTGCGCCAGATTTTTTGCACCTCGGGGTCATCGAGGTTCACCCGACCCATATCGGTCAGGATAATGCCTGGGCAGATGCAGTTGGCGGTGATGCCGGACGACCCCAGCTCCTGCGCAAGCACGCGCGTGAAGCCCATGACCGCCGCCTTGGAGGCGGAATAGTGCGCCTGTTCCGGCGCGCCATGTTTGCCGCCGATCGAGGCGATGTTGACGATGCGGCCATAGCCTTGGCGTTTCATAGCGGGCAGCGTCGCCTGGATCACCAGGAAAGTGCCTTTGGCATTGATGTCCATCACTACGTCCCAGCTACTTTCCGTGAGCGTCTCGACCGGACCGGCGATCAGAATGCCAGCATTGTTGACGACGGCGTCGATGCGGCCGAACTGGGCAAGTAGGCTTTCGACCATGCTGCTGACATCCGCCTTGCTGGACACGTCGGCATGCAGCGCAATGGCGCGGCCGCCGAAAGCCTCGGCCTCCCTGACGGTCTCGGCCAGGGTGTCGGCCTGGCGCGCGATATCGTTGAGCGCCACGTCAAAGCCGCGTTGTGCCAAGTCAAGCGCGATGGCGCGGCCGATGCCGCGGCTGGCGCCGGTCACGAGGGCAACTTTGCGGAATGGCGTCGTCATAGGAGTCTCCTCAGGCTTTTGGATGCGTCAGCGGGCGGTATAGCCGCCATCGACAGTGAGAACGGTGCCGGTGATATAGCTGGCGGCGTCCGAGGCCAGGAAAGCCACGGCCGTGGCGATCTCGCGCGGCTCGGCGAGGCGGCCCATTGGCGTTGCGACGAGCCAGGTCTCGAACCATTCCGGCTTTGACCGACCGGCCAGGGTCAGTTCCGTGGCCGTATAGCCCGGCGCGACAGCGTTGACGCGCACACCGCTGCCCGCCCATTCGCTGGCGAGCGAGCGCGTCACCATGTCCACCGCGCCCTTGCTGGCATTGTAGGCCACCTGGGGCTGCGGGTAGACGGCGACTGTCCCGCAAATCGAGGAAATATTGACGATGGCGCCTCGCCGGGCGGCGACCATGGCGCGGCCAAAGGCCCGCGAACAGTAGAACAGACCGTTGAGATTGACGTTCATGACGCGGTCCCAGTCGGCATCGGAGACGTCCGTGGCCGGGGCGTTCTGCACCATGCCGGCGCTGTTGACCAGAATGTCGGGCGAGCCGAACGTGCTGACGATCTCGGCCGCGACCGCTTCGACCCTGTCGGACTCGGTGATGTCCAGCGCCCGCCATTGAGCGCCTATGGCGTCGGCGGATTTCGCCACGCGATCGCCGTCACGATCCAGCAGAACCAGACGGGCGCCGGCATCGCGCAGGGCGGTGGCCGCTGCATAGCCGATGCCATTGGCGCCGCCGGTAACGACGGCCAAGCGACCGGTGAGATCGAATTCCTTCAGCATGGCCTTGTTCCGGCAACGGTCTTGAGGGCGGGATAAAGGGCGCGGTACTGCGCGTAGATTTCCTCATAGCGCGCTATTTCGGCAGGGCGCGGGTCGATGGTCGTCCCGGGACGCACCATCTGTTCGATCCCGGCGTCGATACTGGGCACGAGACCCGCGCCATAGGCGGCGAGAATAGCAGAGCCGGTCGACGGTGCATCGGGAGATGCGGGCACCTTCACCGGAAGTCCCGAAGTGTCGGCATGGATTTGCAGCCAGAGTGGTGAGGCGCTGGCACCGCCGCCGATGGTCATTTCGGTGCTGCTGTAGCCAGCCGACTTGAACGCTTCGAGAATTGATCGCGTGCCGAAACCGATGCCTTCCATGATAGCGCGAAACACGTGGTGCGGCTCGTGTGCCAGCGTCAGCCCGATGATGGCGCCGCGCGAGAGAGGGTCGGTATAGGGCGTGCGATTTCCCTGGAAATGGTCCTGCACGATCAGGCCGTCAGCCCCTGGCGGCAATGCGGCCGCCTTAGCATTCATCTCGGCAAAATCGAAGGAACTGCCGCAGAAGCGCTTCAGCCAGTTGACGATGGAGCCGGTCGAGGTCTGACCGCCCTCCACGATCCAGCGATTGGGATAGACGATGTCGGCATAGGCGCCCCAGACGCCGGGGGCATGGAGGGGCTCGCGGGTCACGCCGAACTGCAGATGCGATGACCCAGTGATCATGGCGAGCTGGCCCGGCTGGGACACGCCGAGGCCGATTATGCCGATCAGGGCATCGGCGCCACCTTGCACGACCTTGACCGACTGGGGCAGGCCAAGCGCCTGAGCCGCCAGTTGCGTTAGCGTGCCGATGACTTCGCCTGGAGCTAGAACCCGATCAGGCCATTTGCCTTCAAGTTCGGACATGCCAAGCTTAGCAAGCAGGCTGGTCGCCCAGCCGCCGTTGCGATTGCGGTGATGCCAGCGCAGGCCCACATTATCGAGCGAAGCCACACGCTCACCGGTCAGGCGTAGGGTGATGAAGTCCTGATACTCGCAGATGGTGTGCGCTGCAGCGTAGATCTCGGGCTCGTTGCGCTTGAGCCAGAGCGCCTTGGGGATCATCCATTCGGCGGACACCGGACCGGTACCGCCGCCGTTAATCTGCAGCGCCGCGTCACCGGTGGCCAGAACGGCGTCAGCCTCAGCATGTGCGCGCACGTCCATCCATAACAGGGCAGGGCGCAGGGCGTCGCCATCACGGTCGAGAGCTACAACGGTGCAGGATGTGGTGGCACAGGCCATGGCGGCAATATCGGCCGGGTTGACGCCCGACGCCGAAATGGCACCACGGCTGGCCTCGACCAGTGCGGTCCACCAGTCTTCCGGGTTCTGTTCGGCGCGGGCGCCGGCCGAAAATTGCGTCGTGTAGGGCACTGCCTTGGACCCGAGGCAATTGCCTGCCAGATCATAGACGCGCGCACGCAAGCTCTCCGTGCCGCCATCGGCGGTCAGAAAATAGCTCATTGATATCTCCTCCCTTCGCGACCTAGTTCAGGCCGCGAAATGCCTCCAGAGCCTTGCCGGCATACATGACCGCCGGGCCTCCTCCCATCTCGATCGCTACCTCCAGCGCCTCGACAAGGGTGTCCTGATCGACATCGTGCCGCCTGGCGGCATCGACATGATACAAAATGCAGTCATCGCAGCCTTTGACCACTGCCGCGACGATGGCCATCAACTCCTTTTGGCCGCTGCTCAGCTTACCTTCTCGGGTGGCTGTCTTGGAGATGGCAGCAAAGCCCTTCATAATTTCCGGGCTTGCCTGAGCGATAGCGGCGATGCGCGACTTGGCCTGTTGCAGGGCCTGTTTGGTATCAGTCATGATGCAGAACTCCGCGCTTGATGAGGTTGGCGACGGTTTCGGTTTCATCCCATTGTGGCATGTGGCCCGCATTGGCGATGTAGTGAACGGCAACATTGGCCGGCAGGCCCATGGCCTGACTGGCGGGGATGACTCTGTCATCGACGCCGAAGATGACGCGTACCGGAATATTCTCCGCCAGAGTTGCAAGCGTGCGATGGATCGAGATGCGCTGCCCAAGCGGGCCGGCGAGCGCGGATGCAAGCGCCTTGAGGCGACCGCGGCCGAGCTCGCTAGCCATTTCCGACAGTGCTGCCGTCGACAGCTTGCCGCCCTGGGCGCCAAGGTAGGGAAGCAGCAATTCGAGCTCACCGGAAGTCTGCAGGTTCGCCATGCCTTCGACAAAGGGCGTGGCGATCTCGCGGCCGATACCGGCCGGCGCGAGCAGCGTCAGTGAGCCAACACGATCGCCCAGTTCGGCGGCCAACTGCGCGGCAACGGCGCCGCCCAGCGAATGGCCTGCGATATGAAGTTCGCCGGAGAGCGTGGCCGCGAAACTGACCATGTCCGTGACCAGGTCCGGCACATTGGTGGCCATGACCGTGCTGCGACCATGGCCCGGCAGGTCAGGGGTGTGAACGGCGAGACCATCACGCTGCAGCAGCGATGCCAGCCGCAGCCAAGCGCGGCCATCGCCAGCAAAGCCGTGGATCAACAACACCGTGCCTTCGCCCGTCTTGCCAGGTTCACGCCTGGTGGCATTGCCACCGGCGATTGCCGTTTCGACGTCTCCCCGCTCGATGCGACTGCGGCGACCGGTTCCCGGAATGCTGCGCAGATCGATACCGGCATTGCGTGCCAGACGACGCGCCACCGGCGTGGCGCGAATTGGACCATCAGCCTCGGCGAACACCGGCGTTGCAACAGGTGACGGTGCACTTTCTTCCACTACCCCAGCTGGCGGTGCTTCCGCCGTGGTCTCTTCCGGCAGGCTGGATTCCGCCCAGTCCGCCAGGTTGGCGGGAGTGATGCGGGCGATCGGCTCGCCAACGGCGACCTTGGTATCGGACGTCACCAGAGGCTCGAGCATGGTGCCGTCGCCCAGCGCCGGAAATTCCACCAGGGTCTTGTCGGTCTCGATTTCGACCAAGGGATCGCCGCGCTTGAAGGCCTGGCCGGGGGCGACCAGCCAGTTGGTGACAATGCCTTCTTCCATCGTCTCGCCCAGCCGGGGCATGGTGAGAGTGAGCATGGTCATGCCACCATGCGTCCGGCGACATTTTCGATGAGATTGGCATTCGGCACGCTGCCGGCTTCGAGTGTAGCGGACACGGAAATCGGGATGTCCTCGCCGGCGACGCGCACGACCGGGTCCTCCAGATAGTCGAAGCACTCCTCGGTGATGCGCGCGGCCAGTTCCGCGGCAACGCCGGACGTTAGCACACCTTCGCTGACCACCATGCAGCGGCCGACAGCCTGGACATGTTCGCGGATCGTATCGAAATCGAGCGGATTAAGGGTGCGCAGGTCGATGACGGTCGCCTCAATACCCCTCTTTGCAAGCTGATCGGCCGCCTTGAGGGCGTAATGCAGCTGCCGCGAGTAAGTGACGATAACGATGTCCTTGCCATGGCGACGCACGGCGGCTTTGCCCCAGGGCAGGGGTTCGGCGTCGAGATCGACATCGGCCTTCATTGTATAGAGCGCCTTGTGCTCGATGAAGACGACCGGGTCGGGGCGCCTCAGGCTCTGGCGCAGCAGGTGATAGGCATCTTCCACCGTTGCCGGCATGGCAAGGCGCAGGCCCGGCGTATGCATGACGAGGGCTTCAAGGCTCTGCGAGTGCTGGGCGCCAGCGGAACGGCCGGTGCCGCCTTGGGTGCGCAATACCATCGGCACGCCGATCTGGCCGCCAAACATGTAGCGGATCTTGGCCGCCTGATTGCCCAGCTGGTCCATGGTCATGCCGATGAAGTCGACATACATCAGCTCGGCCACCGGACGCAGTCCGGTCATGGCAGCGCCAACCGCGGCACCGACGATAGCGGGTTCGGAGATCGGTGTATCGATGACGCGCTCGGCACCGAATTCCTTGATCAGGTCCTTGGTGACACCATAAGCGCCGCCATAGCGACCGACTTCCTCGCCAAGCAGGATCACGCTCGGGTCTTCGGTCATGGCATCGTACAGCGCCTTGCGCAGCGCATCGCGGTAGGTCATTTCGGTCATGGCGCTATTCCCTGGCAAGAACGCGATCGAGGCGGGTCCGCAGCGGTTCTGGCTCGGGCTCCTCGGGGGCGTAAACATCGCGGAACATGGACGCGAGCGGGGGCTCGGACTGTGCGACGGTAAAGTCGATGGTGGCATCCATTTCAGCGGCGATCTCGGCGTCCAGCGTATCGAGCTGGGCTTCAGGCACGACGCCGGCGCTCACCAACTGTGCGCGGGCATGCGCCACTGGATCACGTAGGCGACCGGCTTCTTCTTCCGCCGGATCACGGTAGGGGCTCTTGTCCTTGCGGGCATGGCCGTAGAACCGATAACAGGACACTGCGAGGAAGCCCGGACGGCCTGCGCGGGCCTGGTCCATTAGCTCGCGTGCCGCCTCGGCAACGACTTCGACATCGATGCCGTCAACGCTGCGGCCCTCGAGGCCAAAGGCCAAAGCGCGCTCATGCAGATTGGTGTTGCGCGTGGCCTGGTCGATGCGCGTGCCCATGCCATATTGGTTGTTGATGCAGACGAAGAGCACCGGCAGGTCCCAGAGGGCTGCCATGTTCATGCTCTCGTAGAGAATGCCCTGCTGCATGGCACCGTCGCCGAAAAACGCGACGGACACACCGCCGGTCTTCTTGATCTTGGCGGAAAGGCCTGCGCCGACGACTGCGGGAATACCGCCGCCAACGATGGCATTGGCGCCCAGGTGGCCGAGCGACATGTCGGCAATATGCATGGAGCCGCCCTTGCCGTGGCAGTAGCCGGCTTCCTTGCCGCCGATTTCCGCCATCATGCGGGCCGGTTCGGCACCGCGTGCCAGGAAAATGCCATGGCCGCGATGATGGGTCGTGAAAGTGTCCTGCGGCTTCATCGCCGAGCAGACGCCGATCGCCGCGCTTTCTTCACCGATCGACAGGTGCAGCATCGAGCCGGCCGAATGGCCACGCACAAACAGCTCGCCCACGCGTTCCTCGAAGGTGCGGACTCGGCGCATGCCGGCATAGAAGTCGTAAAGTTGGGAATTGGTAGCCGGGGAGGTCAAAATGCGCTCCTTATAGAAGTTTGAGCTTGGTCGTGCGCGACACGATGGCCACGGCGACCAGGATGATGATGCCCTTCACGATCGACTGGATGTATGTATCCATGCCCATCAGGTTGAGGCCATTGTTGATGATGCCGATGAACAGTGCGCCGAGCAGGGTGCCCAGGATGGTGGCCGTTCCGGGACGCAGCATGGTCATGCCGATGAACACAGTCGCCAAGCCATCGAGCAGGTAGTTTTCGCCAGCATTGGGCTGGCCTGAGCCAAGGCGGGCGGCCAGCAGTGTGCCGGCAATCACCGCAAACAGCGAACAGACCACCATGGCAGCGGCACGGTAGAGTCGCACGTTGACGCCTGAGAGTTCGGCAGCCTTCTGGTTGCCGCCAACCGCATAGACGTAGCGGCCAAAAATCGTCCGCTCCATGATGAACCAGGCGACAGCAACGCAGCCGAACATGAAGAAGGCAAGCACAGGAATACCGAAAACACGTCCTTGGCCAAGCCAGAGATATTCAGCAGGCAGGGAGCCGTAGATGGCGCGACCACCGGTCACCAGATAGTTGATGCCGAAGATGATCGATCCGACGGCAAGCGTGGCAATCAGCGAGGGAACGCCGACCAGCGTCACCAGAGCGGCGTTGACGGCGCCAACGACCAGACCGGCGCCCAGTCCGCCAAGAACGGCGATGGGCAGGGGCACGCCCCAGGTCAGCAATAGCGGCACCAGGATGCCGGCCAGACCGACCGTATAGCCCACGGACAGATCCATTTCGCGGGCGGCAAAGCCAAAGGTCAGGCCGGCGCCGACGATGGTGAGCATGGATATCTGCTGCATGATATTGAGTAGGTTGAGCGGCGTCAGGAAGCGATTTACGGTAATCGAGAAGACGAGAAAGATCAGAACCAGCGCCACGAGGGTGCTGTATTTCTGGATCCATTCCTTGCGGATGACCCCGAATATGCGGTCATCGTTCTGCTGAACGGTTCCGGACACGGTCATTGTGAACCTCCAGACATGGCCGCGATGAACGCGGCTTCGGAAAAATCGTTGCGGGTAATCTCGGCGCCGGGCTTGCCGGCAACGAAGGGGATGACCCGGTCTGTGACCTGCTCGATCTCGAGCAGGTCAGATGATGCAATGATGATGCCCATGCCGGTGGCGGCCAGGCGGCGCATTTCGGCATAGATTTCCTTCTTGGCGCCGATATCGACACCTTCGGTGGGCTCGATGAACACCATGACCCGGTAACGATCGCGCGCGCCGTAGAGCCACTTGCCGATGGAAATCTTCTGCTTGTTGCCACCCGACAGGCTCGACAGGAGCTGACGAGGGGAGTGCGCCTTGACGTTGAGCAGCTTGAAGATGCGCGCGGTTTCAGCGTTTTCCTTGGTCATCGACAGAATGCCGAGGCCACGGGAGCCATGTTCGGGATGAACCATGGAGAGGTTCTCGCGCAGGTCCCATTCGCCAATCAGGGCGTTCTCCATGCGATGGTCGGGCACCAGTGCGATGCCGGACCGCTGCATGTCGCGGGGGCCGCCTAGGCTGGCCGGCTTGCCGTTGATCGCGATGGTCCCCGACAGCACGCCGGCGGGATTGTGCAATGAGCGAGCAAAGCCGAAATGACCCGACCCGGTCAGCCCGATCAGCCCGACGATTTCGCCGGCCCTGAGGGTGAATGCCGGTATTGCGATACGCCCGACACGCCAATTGGTAACAGCCAGAACCTCCGTCCCGAGCGCGTCGCGGGTTGTTACCTGCTCATCGCTCGTCTGCCCGCCGGTGCGGCGCAACATGAGATCGACCAGGTGGTCTTCGCTGACATCGCTGGCATTGAGGGTGCCGACATGGCGGCCGTCGCGCAGCACGGTGATGCGGTTCGAGAGCGCGAAAATCTCGGACAGGAAATGGCTGATCAGCACGACGCCAACACCGCGCTGCGGCAGGCTGCGGATGATCGACCACAGGCGTTCCTTTTCGCGGCTCGGCAGCGTGGCGGTGGGCTCATCGAGGATCAGCAGGCGCACGTCGCCGCGGAGGGCGCGCACGATCTCGATGACCTTTTGGTCGGCCATCGGCAGGCTGCCCACCTGGGCGCCGAGATCGATGCCAATGCCAGGGAACCAGGTTTCTAGCAGCTTTGCTGCCTGTTGGTTGAGGTGGTTCCGTCGGATGACGCTGCCGGCATGCCGCGGCTCTTCGCCGAGCATAATGTTCTCGGCGCCAGACAGGCTCGAAACCAGGCTGCCTTCCTGGGAGACCAGGGCAATACCATTGAGCATGGCGTCGCGCGGCGAGCGCAAGGCGAGTTCCCGGCCGTTGAGGCTGATTTGGCCTGATGTCGGACGCTGGCTGCCCGAAAGAACCGACATTAGCGTCGATTTTCCAGCGCCGTTTTCGCCGATCAGACCGTGCACCTCATCGGTGCGAAAATTGGCGGACACGGCATCGAGGGCTCTGGTGCCCGGATACTGCATCACGATGTCGGTAAGTGAGATTTTCATCGCACCATCCTGATGATCACCCGCGTGCAACCATGCGCCAACGCACCGGCAAGCCGGGCGTTGGGCAGGTGCGGACCGGACGGTCGAGGGAGCGCCGTCCGATCCCGGGAGAAGGGCCTAGAGGAAGTCCTGGCAGTTCTGCTTGGTGACCAGTGGAGCATCCAGGTAGACGATCGGGTTCGGAATGACGGTGCGGGTTTCCCCTCCCTCCACTACGATCGACTGGATCCACTGGCCGACCTGGGCGCCCATGCCTTCGAAAGGCTGGGAAACGGTGGCCAGCATCAGCGAATTTTCCTTGCAAACTTCGGCCACGGCCTGCGGGTGGCCATCGATGCCGATGACCTTGACGTCGGTCAGGCCGGCAGCGTTCAGCACGTTGATTGCAGCCTGCGCCGGCTCATCCCACGGCGCCCAGACGGCATCGATATCTTCGCCAAAGCGCGAGACGAAATCTTCCATGCGGGCAGTGGTATCTTCGAAAAAGGCGCCGTAGTTGATGTTGTGCTCAACCAGCACCTTGATGTCGGGATATTCCTTGAGCACGTTGGCCATGACATCGCCGCGCTTGCGGGTGCCATGGTGTTCGGCCATGCGCAGGAAGATGATGTTGCCCTTGCCGCCAAGCGTATCCAGCAGGTAGGGCGAGACGTCGGCCGACATGGCCCAGTTGTTGGTGGTTATGTCGACCTGCAGGCCTTCGATATAGCCGCTGTCCACGCCAAAGATTGGAATATCGGCAGCAACGGCCGCGTCGATTGCAGCGCGGGAGGCGCGCAGATCGGCCATGGTCACCACAATGGCGTCGACGCCACGGGCCGCCGCATCCTGGATATTGCTGGCAATTCGCTCGCCGGTGCCGCCACTGTCGAGCACGCTGACGTTCCAGTCGGCATATCCTGTTTCTGCCAGCCAGGCGTCAAAGCCGGCCTTCACACGCGTCTCGGACTGCGCGGCGGCATTTGAATGGATGAATGCAATTTCGAGAGCATTGGCAGCTGTGTTGGCTGCCATCAGAGCGATTACCGACGCGCCCATTAGTGTTGCAAGACGTGCAACTTTCATATCCGTTCTCCTCCCTAGATACCTAGGATTTGTTGGGTCGGCCTCCACCGACCATCAAACCGTCGCATGTTGACAATACATTTGTCAAACAGAAATACATTTGTATTATGGAGTGGTCCAATTGGCTGGAAATGAGGGCTTTGTGAGCGAAACCGAATTGGTGGCAAAGGCTGCCTGGCTCTATCACGTGGCTGGTTTGAACCAAGAGAGCACCGCCAAACGCCTCGGCATCACTCGGGCACGCGTCAACAAAATGCTGTCCGACGCACGTGAGTCTGGGCTGGTCAGCATCAGTATCAATCAGGCTGATGTTGGCCTCTTGCCGATCGAGGAAGCGCTAAAGGCCGAATATGGTCTAGATTTTTGCATTTGCACGCCAGCGCTCAACCTCACTGCTGAAGAAGATGGTGAGCTGAGCCAGAAATTTGCGTTCCGGGCCGTTGGAACGGCGGCGGCGGCGCATCTGCGCAAGGTTCTGGCCGAGAGCGCGCACCCGGTCGTCGGTACCGGCTGGGGACGCACCATAGAACAAATGACGTTGCAGCTTGCCGGTATGCGTGCGCCGCACGCCCGCTTCATCAGTCTGATGGGATCGCTGACTGCCAATTCGGCCTATAATCCATTCGAAGTGGTGCATGCACTCGCCCGGAATACCGGCGGGCAGGGCTTTTTCCTGCCGGTGCCGTTCATCGCCGACAGTGCCGACGATCGTCAAGTTTTGCTATCGCAACGCTCGGTGCAGCGGGCACTGGATATCGCTCGTACCACCACAGTCGCCTATGTCAGCGTTGGCGAGCTGACCGAAGACTCTTTGCTGCGCCAGCAAGAGATGATCACCAAGGATGAACTTACAGCGTTGAGGGATTTAGGGGCCGTTGGCGATACCAACGGCATCTTCTTCGACCAGAGTGGCATTCCAATCGAACATGATTTGGCACGCCGAACCATCGCGATGCCACTCAATGACCTCAAGGAGGCCAGTATTGTTGCCTTGGTGGCGGGGGTTGCCAAGGTGAAGGCAGCCAAGGCTCTTCTGCGCTCCGGCCTCTGCCGTGGACTGGTCATCGATGGCGACACGGCGCTGAAATTGACACAACTAACATAGACCTGGGAGTATCACCGAACGAGCTTCCGGTTACCCGTATCGAACACCAGAAGATGGTGTATCGCGGCGGCTGCGGCGCGATCTGAGATCGAGAAGCTGCAGCCCCTTCATGTACGATGCTGGCGAGGTCGCACCTGACCTCGGCATCGAAGGAAGGAGCAACGGCGATGGCCTATTTTGTGGGACTGGACGTGTCGGTGTTGGAGACGGCGGTGTGCGTCGTTGATGAGGCCGGCAGGGTAATATGCGAGCAGAAGGTTCCGTCCGAGCCGGACGACATCGTCACACTGCTGACGTCAATTGGCGAGGACTACGGCCGCGTCGGGATCGAGGCCGGGCCGCTGTCGCAGTGGCTGGTCAATGGCATGGCGGAAGCCGGTCTGCCCGTGATCTGCGTCGAGACCCGCCACATGAAGTCGCTGCTGAAGGCGCAGCAGATCAACAAGTCTGACCGGCATGACGCGCGCGGCATTGCCCAGATGATGCGCGTCGGCCTGTTCAAGCCGGTGCATGTGAAGACGCTGGCCAGCCAGGAGAAGCGCATGCTGCTGACGGCGCGCAAGCTGGTGCAGCGCAAGATGCTCGACGTCGATGCCGATCTGCGCGGCACCTTGCGTAACTTCGGCCTGAAGGTCGGCGTCGTTGGGCAAGCTGGATTCGAGACGCGCGTCCGCGAGTTGGTCGAAGGTTTGCCCAGGCTTGCCGCCATCGTCGAGCCGATGCTGACCATCCGCCGCGTCATGCGCCAGGAGTTCACCAAGCTGCACAAGATGCTGCTCGAGGTCGTGCGGCATGATCCCATCTGCCG
This sequence comes from Devosia sp., assembly GCF_030689745.1. Classification (GTDB taxonomy): domain Bacteria; phylum Pseudomonadota; class Alphaproteobacteria; order Rhizobiales; family Devosiaceae; genus Devosia; species Devosia alba. The sequence continues at coordinate 15,426 of NZ_JAUYGL010000182.1, read as the reverse complement.
GCGGTTGATGACGGCGCCGGGTGTCGGCGCTGTTGTTGCGTTGACGTACCGCGCGACTGTGGACCAGCCGCAGCGCTTTGTTCATTCCAGAGCGGTGGGTGCCCATGTCGGATTGACGCCTCGTCGTCACCAGTCCGGTGAGATCGATTACGATGGCGGTATCTCGAAGTCCGGGGACACCATGCTGCGCACGATGCTGTATGAGGCCGCACAGGTCCTGCTGACCCAGAGCGCTAAGTGGTCGTGGCTGAAGGCCTGGGGCATGCGGGTCGCCCAGCGGCGAGGCCAGCGCCGTGCCATTGTCGCCGTGGCCCGCCGCCTGGCGGTGGTTCTGCACCGGATGTGGACCGACGGCACCGACTTCCGCTGGGGCAGCGAGCCCGCCGCAGCGGCTGCCTGATCTCTCGCCTAGAGAAGCTTTAAGGGTTCTGCCTCGGCAGGAAAGAGGTCCTCACGGGGACGAAGGTGGCGTGAGATCGTACTGGCGGCAGCCCTGCCAACTGGCAAGGGCGCCCAAAAGATTGATCCACTCCGCTTTTTCTTACCCCATCGTGGGGCGGTCGCAGCGCCGACCCCGAAGAGAAGCGCGAACCCCGTGTGGCACGACCTCATGCCAAGCAGCAAAGCCTGACTCTGCCCGAGCACCGCTCCTGAGCGTTCTTCCAAGTTCAGCAATGCCGCCTCTCGGCGGCAGATGAGATCGTTCGTCCCTTGACACAATCCGCGATAGAGAAGCCGCCAGTCCGCAACCCACCCCAAATTGGACGCCGGCACCGTCGCGGCCAATGTCCGCTATTGGGAAATTTAACTTCGATCCCGAATGGCGGGAATGGGGCGCGTTCCTGCCCAGCGGTTTCCGACGCCACGGCGGTCATTCACGCCGTAGCAACGTGCAAACGAAGGCGGTCGCTGATTACGGAATCTGGAAATGCACACGTCCAAGCATTTGCAGGTTTTCAGGGCAACAAGCTGTCGAATACATTCGCCAACTCACTCGTTCCTAAATCAGCCTCACGATCCGAGAGGCCGGAGAAACCGAGCAGAAGCCGTGACGTGTCTAAGGCTGTCACATTCATACGCGAAAGTGGCATGACGACAACGCCGCGCGCTAGGGCGGCACAGGAAATTTGCGTATCGCTGCTCCAGGTGCCGGTGGTGCGCGCAATCAGATTTATGCCTTGGTCGGGCAAGACCACCGAAGATGGTCTCCGATGCGCTCCTGCAAAAGTGCGGCCAGCATGTCGCGAGATGCGCGCAACCGCTCGCGCAGCCGGCGCAGGTGTGCAGGGTAATAGCCTTCCTGCAGAAAGTCGGCGACGACACGTTGCTGGAAGGTGGGCGGGCAGCGGTCGAGCGCCGGGCGGACGGCGCGAAACACTCGCACCAGATCGGGCGGCACGACCAGATAGCCAAGGCGCAGGCTAGGCAGCAGGGCCTTGCTGAAGGTGCCCGTATACAGAACACGGTCTGCCTGATCGAGGCCCTGCAGCGAAGCTATGGCGTGGCCGTCATAGCGAAACTCGCTGTCGTAATCGTCCTCGACAATCCAGCAGCCATTGGCGCGCGCATAAGCCAGAAGGTCCAGGCGCCGGGGTAGGGAGAGCACTGACCCGGACGGATACTGGTTGGAGGGCGTCACATAGATCAGGGCAGGCGGCGGCAGGTCGCCTGCCGTCAGCTGTTCGACCACGACACCGGCCTGGTCGACCGGCAGTCCCACGATCTCAGCGCCGTTGAGCGCCAGGCACTGCCGGGCCGGCGGATAGCAAGGGTCTTCAACGACGACGCGATCGCCCGGCGAGACCAGCACGCGAAAGGCCAGATCGAGCGCCTGTTGCGTTCCGGCCGTTATGAATAGCTGCTCGGGGGTGCAGCGGACGCCGCGCGATGCGGCCACATGGGCGACAATGGCGGCCCGCAGATCGGGTTCGCCCTGGATATCGCCATAGCCTTCGAAGGCATAGTTCATGTGGCGGCCGGCAAGGCGATTGAGCAGGCTGGCCGTTCGCTCGTCATGCGCCATGCGGCCGGTGACGAAGGGCAGCAGCTTTTGCGGTTCTAGGCTGGGGCCACGGCTCAGCATGCCGGTGACCGACCTCGATATGGTCCGCCGCGCTGAGCTTTCCCCGACAATGGGCCGCGGGCCGGTTTCGAGCCGCTCGGCCGGCGTGTCCGTCAGGACATAGGTGCCTGACCCATGGCGCGCTATGGCATAGCCCTCGGCGATGAGGATATCATAGGCCTCGGCGATGGTGCCGCGCGACAGCACCCATTCTTGCGCGGCAAGGCGCGACGAGGGCAGTCTCTGTCCCGGCCTGATCCGGCCATCGGCCATGGCCTCGCGCAGGACCAGATAGAGTTGGCGGGCCAGCGAGGCCGGCGCCGCCGGATCTAGGCGCGGCTGGAATCCGGCCGACGGGCTTTCTCGCCGCCGGGTCAGCCGGCGCTGGTTGGGGGGCAAGTGGCTCACGACAGGCTCGCATAGTGGCTCTTTGAATTGCAACGATCATGCATTTTAGTCGATCCACTTGCAATGAGCCCAGCGATCGGGAGCCCGCCGTGAGACCATCCAGACTGAAAATCGCCGTGCTGTTCGGCGGTCGCTCCGCCGAGCATGATGTTTCGGTACTGTCGGCGACCAATGTCATGGCCGCCCTGGCCCCGGAAAAATACGAGCCCATGCCCATCTTCGTAACCCGAGAGGGCCAGTGGCTGCTGAGCCGCTTCGAGGATGGCGTGTTGGCGATGCCCGAAAACGGGACCGAAGTGGCTTTGGTGCCCGGCGGGCGCGGACGCCTGATCCTGCTTGGCGCTGACGGGCAGGTCGTGGGCACCGACAGGATCGGCATGCTGTTTCCGGTCTTGCATGGCCTTTTCGGTGAGGATGGCTCAGTGCAGGGCATGGCGGAAGTGGCCCGCGTGCCGCTGGCCGGCTGTGGCCTGCTCGGATCGGCCACGGCGCTGGACAAGATCATGGCCAAGCGCCTGCTGAACGCGGCGGGCATTCCGGTGGCGTGCTGGGTGGCCATCGGCCAGCACGAGGCGCCCGATTTTGCCGGCCTGGAGCGCGCGCTTGGTTTGCCGATCTTCATCAAGCCGGCCCGGCAGGGATCATCGGTGGGCGTCCGGAAAGTCTCGGGCAGCCAGGAGTTCCAGCCCGCGCTTGACCAAGCCTTGCGCTTTGACCACTGCATCCTCGCCGAAGAGTTCGTCGAGGGCCGCGAGATCGAGTTCAGCGTGCTGGAGGATGAGACGGGAGGCCTTTTCGTGTCCCGCCCCGGCGAGATCGTGCCGGCGGAGCGGCATGGCTTTTACAGCTATGACGCCAAATATGTCGACGAGACCGGCGCGGTCCTCAAAGTGCCTGCGGACCTGCCACAAGAGGTCGAGAGCGCCATGCGCGACATGGCATCCAGGGCGTTCCGGGCGCTTGGCTGCGACGGCATGGCGCGCGTGGACTTCTTCCTCAAGGAAGACGGCGTGTTTCTGGTCAACGAGCTCAACACAATTCCCGGCTTTACCGATATCAGCTTGTACGCCAAGGCCATGGCGGCCAGCGGCATTGCCTATCCCGAGATCATCGACCGTTTGGTGAGCCATGGCCTCGCGCGAGCGAACCGGCCATGACGAGCCTCGACACAGGCGGGGCCAAGACGGACAATGGCCTGCTCAATGGACTAATCGGCGTCGCCATCTTCAGCGGTTCGCTGCCGGCAACCCGGCTGGCCGTCCAGCAGTTCGACCCGATCTTTCTCACCGTGGCGCGGGCGGCCATTGCCGGCATACTGGCGCTGGTCCTGTTGCTGGTCCTGCGACAGCGCCGTCCTGCAAAGGCCGATCTCCTCTCCCTAGTCATCGTCGCCCTGGGGGTTGTCATCGGCTTCCCGCTCCTGACGGCGCTGGCGCTGCAACACGTTACCTCGGCCCATTCCATCGTCTTCATCGGCCTACTGCCGCTCTCGACCGCCATTTTCGGCGTGCTGCGCGGCGCCGAGCGACCAAAACCCGCCTTCTGGCTGTTTTCAGCGCTGGGCAGTGCGCTCGTCGTCGGCTTTGCCCTGGCGCAGGGGCTCACGGCGTCTCCGACCGGCGATCTGCTGATGCTGGCCGCCATCGTGGTCTGCGGCCTCGGCTATGCCGAAGGGGGCAGGCTGTCGCGCCGGCTTGGCGGCTGGCAGGTCATCTCTTGGGCGCTGGTGTTGTCGCTGCCGATCGTGACCGCCCTGTCGTTGCTGACCCTGCCGCCGACATTTGCCGGCATCACCCTGCCGACCTGGCTGAGCCTGGCCTATGTTTCCGTCTTCAGCATGCTGGTCGGCTTCGTCTTCTGGTATCGCGGTCTGGCACAGGGCGGCATCGCCGCCATTGGCCAGCTGCAGCTGCTGCAGCCCTTTTTCGGCCTGGCGCTGGCCGCCACGCTGCTGCACGAGCCCGTCACCTGGACCATGCTGCTGGTCTGCCTCGCGATTGTCCTCTGCGTGTTCAGCGCCAGACGATTTGCGACATGATACAGGAGACGCAAGTTTTGCGGTTCCAACTATCTTACCGCTCCAAAAAACGCCCCTAACCTCCTTCCTCCCCGTTATCGCGGTTTCCGGCAGCTCACTGGAACGACCGCTTTTGGGACACGGCCGAAGCGGCTCTCACGTCTGAAATGGTGAAGGGTTTGGGATGCCGCTTGGCGTCGCAAAGCCACCCATGCAGGAACCCGCGGTCCGCATGCGCTGCGCTATGGGGTTTTCCGATTTGGTGTGGTCGGTTGGGTGCCAAGAGCGGAGGCATATGGCGTGGCCAGCCCTGCAAGTGGACGGCGTCCGGGCTGCGTTCGAGCGTGGGCAGCGGCGGTGTTGACGAGATCGGCGGGCATAACGGTGATCGCTGCGGTGCTGGGCGCGAACCGTCCCATCGGCCGGTGACGTGGCGCGGCCGTATGAACAAGCGGGTCATGCCGGGTCATGGATGGTCTCCCGGTTTGTCTGCCGCGCTGCAGGCGGCGCGCGCGGCCTGCAGCCCCGGGCGAAGGTTTCGATGATGATCATGGTGCCGCCACAGCAGGGGCATGGTGGCCGCGGATCGGCGGTCTCCTGAGTTACCCCGGCGTCGTCGGGCGCCGGCGCGACCTCGAGCAGACTGCGGGCCTGGGCAAGGCTGTCCTTGCGAGCGGAGCCGGCGAGCAGACCGTAGTGCCGGATGCGATGGAAGCCGCGTGGCAGGGTGTGCAGTAAGAAGCGGCGGATGAACTCATTGGCGGCCAGGGTCATGACCTACTTCCGGTCGGCGCCGGTACAGCGATAATCCTTGTAGTGGAAGGTCACGCCGGTCTGGTCGAACGCGATGAGGCGGCTGTTGGAGATCGCCACCCGATGGGTATAGCGCGAGAGATAGGCGAGGACCGCCTGTGGCCCAGCGAAGGGTGGCTTGGCGTAAACCACCCAGCGCTTCTTGCGGATCGGCGCGAGGTGACGCTGGAAGGCGCGGCGATCGCTGAGCCCTGCCAGCTTGCCGAAGAAGGCGAGCCGGCCGGCATCGTGCAGCTCGATCAGCCGGGTCAGGAACAGACGGCGAAACAGGGCGCCGAGCACCCGCACCGGCAGGAGGAAGGCTGGTCGCGATGAGAGCCACCGCCCATCCGGCGCAATGCCGCCATCCGGCACGATCATGTGGATGTGCGGGTGGTGCATCATGGCCGAGCCCCAGGTGTGCAGTACGGCGGAGATGCCGATGCGGGCGCCCAGATACCGGGGATCGGCGGCGATCGTCAGCATGGTCTCGGACGCCGCCTTGAACAGCAGGTTGTAGACCAGAGCCTTGTTGTGGAAGGCGATATCGGCGACCTCGGCCGGCAGGGTGTACACGACGTGGAAGTAACCAACCGGCAGGAGATCGGCCTCGCGGGCTTCGAGCCAGGTGCGTGCGGCAGCACCCTGGCACCGGGGACAATGCCGGTTGCGGCAGCTGTTGTAGGCGATGCGCTGATGCCCGCAGTCTGTGCAGGCGTCGACGTGACCGCCAAGCGCAGCGGTGCGGCAGCTCTCGATCGCCGACATGACCTTGAGCTGGTCCAGGCTCAGATGCCCGGCATGGGCGCTCCGATAGGCTGAACCGGCAGCACGGAAGATATCGGCGACCTCGATGGTGGCGCGCACCCGATCACGTGGGTGGAGGCTTGTCCGCCATCAGCGCCATCAACCGGTCGAGCGGGCTGGCGACCGCCTGGATCGTGCGGGTCGAGACCTTGGTGTAGAGCGCGGTCGTCTCAAGCTTGGAGTGCCCGAGCAGCACCTGGATGACGAGGATAGCCCTTTACATCGGAGACCTGCCCGGCGCTCAGCGTAACCGCGACGGGGAGGCCGAGGGCGTTATTGCGGAGGTGGATCTTGGTCGAGAAGCCAGCACGAGAACGGCCAAGACCCTGGTCCACATGCTTTTTTGTGCGCCAGCGGCGTGTTGATGGGCTCGGATGATGGTGGAATCGATTATCTGAACGCTGTCGTTGCCCGCGCCGGTCTCGTTAAATGCCTCCAGTATCACGTCCCAAATCCCGGCCTGCGTCCGGCGCCGGAACTCGAGATATACTGAGTTCCATGTGCCGAAATGGCTGTGCAGATCCCGCCAGGCTGTCCCCGTCTGGGCTATCCAAAACACCCCGCCAACACCAACCGCTGATGACGCGACCGCCGACCTCGCCTCGGCCCCTTCTCGACCACAAACGGTTCGAAGAAGGCCCGCTCTGCATCTGACATCAAACCACGAACCAAGGCTGCGCTCCGCAAAAAAAAACAGCCTTGAATCACCCATTAGCCGATTTGGAAATCCACTTTGTTCACACCGCCTAGAAGAGCAGGGCATGTTTTTCGCGGTAGATCCGGAGTGGGCGCTTTCGCTTCATCTCTGGCCCATCTGACGGGGCCAGAGCCTACTTCAAGCCGGACCCGGCGAAGGGGGCAACGTCAGAGCGTCATCCGTCTTGCATGAGGATCGAGTATATATTGTAGTAAATCGCTCTTGTATAAGGAGTTTTTCCACTTCATCATGCGCGTGCTCCTCGCATTTGCGTTCGCTCTCCGGGTCAATTCGGGACCGAATTAAGCCGAATTTGGTGGCCTTGGGTTCAAGGTTTTCCCAACCGTTGTCTGATACTGCACTTTGAGGATTGGTCCCTTGCCCAGCTCCCTTCGCGTCATTGTAATGGCTTTAGGTGCCGTCGTTGTCACCCTGTTAGGTCTGGTTTCGGTGGTGTTTTATTCCTTGCGGTTCGAGGTAGCTGACATCCGCTTTCGGGTTCACGCTGAGTTCGTCGACGGCGAAACGCCCTATGTGGGAAGCGGCGTTTGGGAACTACATATCGAGCAGGGGCGCTTCTTGGCACAAACAAGGTTTGTGTCCGTCCGCGGTGAGGCAATTGAACTAAATGGGCCGACCAATCGGCATCTTTTCTTATTGCGCCGTTCCTCAGACGGGCTGGCGGGACTTCACTACGGTGCTTTCCCTTTGGAGTGTAGCGACGGGACATCCCGCACTAATGTGGAACTGATAGCCAGTCTGCGAGAGAATTTTTCTGGTCCTTGCTCTCTGGATCAAGCGCGACCGCTGCTTGTTGAGCTTGCTGTCGTTGATGACCCCAGAACTTTACGTAGAGTTCCCTATGTTCGGGCCTCGACCGAAGTTTGTGAGGGGCTATGTCTGAAAAACCTTTGGATTGAGCGAACGGACGAACCCATAACAACTGGGATCGAGAATGTGCTGCCTTGGCTTGGGCAATACAGTTACGGGATGACTGACGTTGTCTCGGGCGACCTACCCAAAATCCAAAGAACAGAAGAAGTTCTAATATTAAGAGCTATCGATTTTTCGACGGAAATTTATGGGAGCGATCTATATGAGTGATATTGATTATTCTATCCTGGCAATGGATGCATACGGGCGTACCGATGTCGGTGGTGGAACGGCCATAGTTCCAGTTGGAGCAATTTTTGTGGCCAATAGAATTGAGAGCAGTTTTTCTGCCGTTAATTACAGCTACCAAGGCGAAACTGTAATTGCATTTCGCGGTACGGATGATGTCGGTGATTTTGTCTCTGGATGGTCTGCCGCCCTCGGTTGGACTGCTTCATTCTCGAGTCAAATTGAAAGCGCATTTAGTTATTACCATGAGATTTCTGCCACCGGCTCGGTTGTGCTGACCGGACATTCTCTGGGCGGAATACTGGCCGGTATAGTGAATGCGTTCACCGATACGACGGCAGTGATACTTGACGGTGCCGAAATAGGTTCGACAGTAGATTTTATTTACTCGAAGATGCTTGGTGCGTTTGAAACTTACAATCCGATGACGCCGTATGCGGAGTACGTACAGAGAGTTTTGGAGGGTGAGCACTGGTTGGAGGTTGTCTACGGTGCAGCTGCAGAGTTCATGACCGAGGCTGATGTACAGGCTCCGGTAAGCAACTATCGAGCATACCACGTTGCTGGAGAATCTATCTCGCGTTTCGGGTTGGGGGTTAGTGACTCCGAAGTGCTGTCTCCGCCGGACGGCAGCGCATTTCCTAATGAAGGGGCGCCTGGCGAGCCTGAGCACAACACAGCATTAGCGACGATACTGCTTAAGATGCATGAATTCCGCGAGGATCAATCGCTTCCGATTCCGCACGGATGGGAGGTGTCCGGAAAGCTCTTTATCTCTGCACTCTACGACGCGGATGTCGCCGTAAGCGCCGGCATTACTGATCAGCATGCCAAGTTTGGCGGAGGGAATAGCGCCGACTATCTTCGTCACGCTATAGCTTATTCAGCTTCTGAGAACGGTGGTCCGGGCGGCACGGTTGCCCTCGATACCCTATTTGATGACGCTGATAATTTGGGGCAGGCGCTTAGGGTTCCCGACGTAGAGACTTCTCCAGGAATTTCTAGGCCGGCCGGAGTTCAGCGGGCCGCAATGCTTGCCGAACTCGCAACTATTTTTGCGGGCGCTCACGCCCTCAAGGCCACTACCGGAGGTGCTCTGGATGGCGTCTTGGACTACACTCCGCAAGTGGACGATAGCGGGGAGTTGTCAGCCGATATCTCCAAGGCGACCTGGGAAGCCTTGGGTGAAGATACTCACACCGCTGCTCGTGAGACAGCGCTCAAATATCTCGTTGAGAAGGCACTTGGAGAGGAAGACACCAGCGTTACTGAATTGGTGACGTCTCTTTCTGAAAGTGGCCTGATTGAGAAAATCAAGTTCCTGGTTTCAAGCGAAAGCTATGAAGGGACCTTATTCGAAGACGCCAAAAGCGTGTTTGTGGGTACGGGGCTCGGGGACACTATCACCGGCTCAGAAGGTAGTGACGTTGTTTTTGGCGGCGACGCCCAAAACGGGGCCGGTGGCACATTTGACGGTGGGGCCGGCGATGACATCGTTGTCGGCACATCCAAGGACGACACCTTCACCGCCAATGCAGGCAGTGACTATCTGTCTGGCGGAGCCGGCGCCGACACTTTCACCATTGGGGAGGGAAACGGATCCGTGGCTGTCGGCGGCCTAGGCGCGGATGTTTTCAACGTCTCCTGGCAATCTATTTGCTCAGGAGGTGATGGGGACGATATTTTTAATATCGCCGGGCCGGTAGTGGTTTGGGGTGGCCTGGGGGCAGATCAATTTATAATAGAAACTCAGTGGCCAATTAAAATTTACTTCATAGATATCCAGGGACTGACAGATGTGAACATCGCCAATTTAGACACTAATAAGCTTTTTAGCTATTTTAGTGCCAATATGGGCAGTTCATTTGGTCAAGATGGTGTCGTCATTGTAAATGCCGAATTGGACGACAGACTAATCCTGAACGGGAAAGAGGCAGGGAGTGCAGATTACGGCCTGATCGAACAGTTTGGTGAAGGACCTGGCGTGGACTATGGCTACGAAGCAATTTATGGGGCTGAGTCAGATGGACTTTATTATTTGCCAGAGAATGGTGGCAGCCAAAATAATGTTGCGACGCTTGAAATTTATGATGGATATGAAGTTATCAGTACAGACGTAGGTGGAGAAGTTTTCCGTCATACGGATCTATACTATAGACCCGCAGAATGGACAATTTTTGGATTTCGCCAAGGTCTGGCTGGGGTATCTGTTTCCGGTGATGGCCCCGCTCGAATACAGCAGCATGATGGGGTTGAGGTTCAGCATTATACGCCCGACACATGGGATACCACAGCTATATACTCCGTTGGAGTCGCTGATATTACGAAGACTGTCTACAACCGCATTGATGGCACGGAAAGTGACGACACGCTTACCGGTACCGAAGATGACGACAAAGTCTCCGCACTTGGTGGGGATGACGCAGTTATAGCAGCGCATGGCGGTGGCGATGACTACTACGACGGGGGTACTGGGAATGACACCATAAAATTCTTAAGTTCAACTCTCGGTGTTTTTGCCAGTCTGTACGACCAAGTCGCCTCTGGGGTCGAGATTGGATCAGATATTGTTGTTGCGTTCGAAAATGTTGTCGGCGGATCTGGTGACGACACAATAGAGGGTGATAGCGAAATCAACATCCTGAATGGCGTTGCAGGAAACGACGTCCTTAGTGCCGGTGCCGGTGATGACATCCTAATCGGTGGAACTGGCGCCGACGTACTGATTGGCCGCGATGGAAATGACACCTACGTCTACGAACGCGGCGATGGTCATGACGTGATCATTGAGGGGACGATGGAAGGTAGTGCCGACGTTCTCAGTATTAGCGGTGTCAACGGGTTCACTCAAACGGTCGTCTCTGCTTCTGGCAAAGACCTCCTGATAGAGATTGACCCCTCGACGTCTGCAGCGGGAGACGGCGGTTCGATCCTGATTGAGGACTACCTCGACATGGCCGGCGACTATGGTGTCGAGACAATCATTGATGGCGACAACAACGTCTGGACCAAGCAGGACATTTTCCAGTTTCTGTACGGAAATAGCTCTGGCGGCCTCGATATCTGGGGCACGTCAGAGAATGAAGTGTTTGTCGGAACAGCTCAGGTCGACTCATTCCACGGAGAAGATGGCGACGACCATTTGATCGGAAATGCTGGGGCAGATTCACTTATTGGCGGGGGCGGCGATGATATCATTGAAGGCGGAACAGGTGATGACTGGCTGGTCGGCGACGCTGGGTCCGACCTGATCGAGGGCGGAGGTGGCGCCGATCACCTCAGTGGCGGCTTGGGAGATGACATGCTCTTGGGTGGTGCCGACGACGACACGCTCCTGGGCGAAGATGGCAATGATGTCATTGAAGGTGGCTCGGGCGACGACTGGCTCGTCGGCGGAGCCGGTGCGGATACTTTCGTGTTCCGGGCAGGATTCGGCGAGGATGGCATGGGAGACTTTGAGGTCGGCGTGGATACCCTCGAATTGCACGATCAAGTGGCGCTGGATTTTGCCGGCTTAATGGCGGACGCCGAGGAGTGGGGTGGCAACGCCTGGCTGCATCTCGAAAACGGTGATCTGATAATCATGCACGGCGTCGCACTCACCGACCTTTCTGCCTCCGACTTCAGGTTTATGTAGCAGGCATGGTCGAAGCTTCATCTGTGCAGCAGCGGGCCCACAGGCCTGCTGCCTCTCATCTGCCTCCAATCAGCCCCGCTGTGGCTTTGGTGATCGTCAGCCTGGTATCAAACTTGCTCATGCTGACGGGGCCGTTGTTCATGCTGCAGGTCTATGACCGCGTTCTGGCCAGCCGTTCGGTGCCCACCCTTATCGTCTTGACGGCCCTTATTGCAGCGCTCTTTGCCCTTTACGCTTTCCTCGACGCCTTGCGCAGTCGCATGGCAGCTCGATACGCCAATGTCATGGATGCCGGGATATCGGAGCGTCTCTTCGCGGCCGCGGTACAGTTCAAGCTGATTGCCAATGCTCCGAAGACTGCGGATCCATTGCGGGACGGGGACACAGTGCGTCAATTTCTGGCTAGCCCAGCCCCATTGACCTTGCTGGACTTGCCCTGGGTTCCGGTGTACCTCGCGGTGGTGTTTCTATTTCACTACTGGTTGGGTTGGCTGGCCGTCGCTGGTTGCCTGATCATCACCGTTTTGATGATCGCCAACGAGGCCTTCGCACGAAAACCGTCGCAGGAAGCCAATTCGGAACAGTTCCTGCGGCAAAGGCAGACGGACGACATTCGGCTAAACGCTGAGTCCGTGGTCGCCATGGGTATGCTCGTTGACCTCAGGGCACGTTGGCGTGGTCAGACCGAGAAGATGCTGTCCGCTCAGCGCTCCGGTGGCGATCGTGCAGCGTTTTTTTTCCGCAGCCACCAAGGGTCTCCGCTTTTTTCTCCAGTCGGCCGTGCTCGCTTTGGGCGCTTATTTGGTAATTCAGGGGCAAATGACACCGGGACTAATGATCGCTGCATCGGTTGTGACTGCAAGGGCACTCGCACCAGTGGAGCAAATTGTCGGACAGTGGCGCAGCTTCGTCAGTGCGCGGCAGGCTTGGGCGAGAGTACAAAAAATTCTCTCGGTCAAAGTGGTCACGCAGCGTGAAGTCAGCCTGCCGTTGCCAACGCGTTCGTTGAGTGTCAAGTCGCTGGTGACCGCCCCCCAAGGCAGCAAGGCACCGGTGATCGCCGGCGTCAGCTTTGAGCTGCTGGCTGGTGACGGATTGGGTATTCTCGGTCCGTCAGGATCCGGAAAATCGTCGCTGGCCAGGGCACTGGTTGGTGTTTGGCCTAGTCTGGCTGGCGACATCCGCTTCGATGGGGCGGTACTCCCACACTATCAGTCAACTCAACTCGGCGAGATGGTAGGTTACCTGCCGCAGCGGGTTGAGCTTTTCGATGGCACTGTCGCTGAGAACATTGCCCGCTTCCGCCCCGATGCTTCGAGCGAGGCAATCATCGATGCTGCAAATGCCGCCGGTGTCCACTCTCTGGTCAGTTCGATGCCAGACGGATACAGTAGCCGAGTTGGCGAACAGGGTGACCTGCTTTCAGCAGGTCAACGTCAGCGCATCGGGCTGGCGCGCGCCCTATATGGCAACCCTTTCCTTATCGTCCTAGACGAGCCTAACGCGAATTTGGACAGTGACGGCGACAATGCCCTCACCGAAGCCATTCACCAGGCGCGCAGCCGCGGCTCAATAGTGATTGTGATCGCACACCGCCCAAGCGCGATCGCTGCCATCGACAAGGTTCTTTTCGTTCAGGCAGGGCGTCAGGTCGCCTTTGGGCCCAAAGCCGAGGTGCTGCAGCAGATCATGCAGTCGGGCGGAAACGTGCGGCCAATGAAGGTGCCCGGAGCGTGACGGAAAATTCGGCGACTTCCTCAAAAGATCTTCAAAGTCTCAAGCGCCATGGCTATGTCGGCCTGTTGGTTGTCCTTGGCCTGTTCGGTGGACTGCTCGCTTGGGCCGCATTGACTGAGATCTCTGGCGCGGTAGTGGCCCAGGGTATTCTCGTAGTGCAGGACAACGCCAAGCGTGTCCAACACCCAGAGGGCGGGACTGTAGCGCAACTGATGGTGCGCAATGAGGATCACGTTGCTAAAGGTCAATTGCTGGCTGTCTTGGACCAAACAGCGATCGCTGCGTCACTTGAAATTTCGGAGGCACAGCTACGCGAGGCTTATGCCAAGGAAGCCCGTCTCACTGCCGAGATTGAAGGCAGGAGCGACGTGGTTCTTTCCGACGTTGCGCTGGATGCATTTGACGCTGTCGACCTCAACGCATTGCTGGATTTGGAACAGCGGGTACTCACCGTCCGGCTCGACGGCCGGGCAGGCAGAATTGCCCAGCTAAACGAACAGATCACCCAGCTCGAGCGGCAGCGCGAGGGGCTGCAGTTGCAGAAGATTGCCATTGAGCGTCAGCTCGAAGTGGTTGCGCTGGAAATCCTCGATTTTGAAAGCCTTTATGACAAGCGGCTGATCGCTGTTAGTCGCGGCACTGCGCTGGATAAGGAACTTGCCTCTACCCAAGGCGAACTAGGACGTGTTGTGGCCGCTATTGCGGAATCTCACGCCATTGCAGCCGAACGGGCACTGCAGATAGAGCAAATCAACGATGAGTTTCTGACGACCGCGTTGGCAGATTTGCAGGACACACGCCGGATCATAGCGGAAGCAGGTCAGCAGCGAATAGCAAATCGGGACCGCTTGGTGAAAACTGAAATCCGCGCCCCTCAAGCTGGTATCGTGCATGAATCGGTGCTGCACACCGTCGGGGGAGTGGCCGCCAGTGGCGAGACCTTGATGCTCATTGTTCCCACCGACGATCCGCTACTCGTAAACGTCCGGATTGCCCCAATCGACATCGACAAGGTTGTGGTGGGCCAGAAGGCCGTTTTGCGCTTTTCGGGCCTAGACCCGCGTAGCACTCCGGAGTTGAACGCGCTGATCTCAAGGATCGCACCGGATGCGACCCAAGACACTACAACTGGATTGCAGTACTATGCTACGCGCATCGCAATTCCGGATGAGCAATTGGCTAGGATGCCCGCGGGTAGTAGCTTAATTCCCGGGATGCCAGTGGAGGCGTTCGTGCAGACTGGGGACAGGACTGTGCTCTCCTATTTAATTCGCCCCATTGTCGAGCAACTCAGCCTAGCGTTGCGGGAATAAGCTCCATCGAAACCAAATACGGTTTTGGCCCATTGTATGGTTACACGGGTGTCGGGACTTTGAGATCCCCCATTCCCGTCGTTTGACCGGGTGTCGCGACTTTCTAGAGCTGCCGTTCGACATGAGCCACTTTGCTGGGGTGCGGGTGATTTGGGAGGCAGGTTGCGTGATCACACATGGGCTGGCACGCACAGGGCTGGTAGTGAGAACGGGAACCCACGCACTGCGGTCATCAAATCGCCGGAGCGATGAGGTTCGTCGTAAGCGGTGTCCTCGCCCCACCTTCCGTCCTTTCGTCGGCCGTGAGATCCCGCATGGGTTGATGTCAGTGCGGGAGTTTCTCCATGGACGCTCCAATGGAGCTTCTCACAAGTGGCGGCAGGCGGCGGCGTAATCGGCAATGGCCTGATGATGAGAAGGCGCGGATTGTTGCCGAGACGCTTCGACCAGGAGCGACCGTGAGCGAAGTGGCGCTGCGGCATGGTCTGAAGGCCAACCATGTCTCCTCGTGGCGGACGCTGGCCAGGGATGGGAAGTTGGTGCTGCCGGCGCCAGAGGATCCGGTGGAGTTCGCAACGCTGATGGTTGCTCCGATGGTTGAGCAGGTGACGGCCGCGGAGCCTGTAACGTCGGCTGGGCCGGAGCTTTTGGTGGGGTCGGTGATCATCCGGCTGGAGCCTGGTGCGTCGGCGAGCCGGGTCGCGTCGGTCGTTCGCGCGCTGATGGCGGCCTCATGATCTTCCCCTCGAACCGGGTGCGGATCATGGTGGCGAGCAAGCCAATCGACTTCCGAAAAGGCCACGACAGCCTGGCTGCGCTAGTCAAGAACGTGTT
>NZ_JAUYGL010000179.1 GCF_030689745.1 Devosia sp. | reverse complement strand
CGGACCGTCCAGCTCAACGAAGGCGCCGGCCACCCGATCATAGGCCCGCAGCGACACAAACCGGTCGCTGAGCTCAACGCCATAGGCGCCAATATTCTGCACGGGGGCGGCGCCGACGGTTCCCGGGATGCCGGCAAGATTCTCCAGCCCCCACAGCCCTTCCCCAACAGTGTGGGCAACCAGCGCGTGCCAATTTTCGCCGGCCTGCGCTTCCAGAATGAGATCACCATTGTCGCCGACGATCAGCTCCCGCCCCCGCGTCGCGATCAGGGCGGTAATGCCGTCAAAGCGCTCGCTCAGGATGACATTGCTGCCCTCGCCCAGCATGCGCACCGGCAGGCCCTGCTGGTCAGCCAGCGCGAACAGCGACGGGATATCAGCCTCGTCGACAATGGTACGGGCGAATTGCGAGTGCGCAGCAAGCCCGAAGGTGTTGTGCGCCGTCAGGTCGTAATCCTGCGAGAGGAACTGGTTCATGGCGCGCCCATCGACTCCATTTTGTCCGGGGCGGACAAGACGACGGGAGCGCGCAGCTTGCAAGTACCTATTGTCGAGCTCGGCGGTATCTGTCGCGTCCGTCCGGTCGCTAGGCGGAGCCGCCAGCCGATTTGCTGCGGGCGCCTTCGGCCCATTTGAGAATGTCGCTCGAGGACATGGCCCCGGAAACCCGGGCGACTTCCTTGCCGCCTTCGAACAGCAGCATGGTGGGGATGCCGCGGATGGCCAGACGCGTCGACAGCTCAGGGGCTTCGTCCGAATTGAGCTTGAGAAAACGCATGCCGGGCTCGGCCTTGCTGGCCGCCTCAGCGAATTGCGGGCTCATGACCCGGCACGGTCCGCACCAGGGCGCCCATACATCGACCAGCACGGGGATGTCGGTCTTGGCGATCTGACGCTCGAGATTGCTGGCAGACATGTCGGCCGGGGTGCCGCTGAACAGCGCGGTTCCGCACTTACCACACTTGCCTGCAGCGGCGTCCTTGTCGGTTGAAACCCGGTTGATGGCACCGCAGGCGGTGCAGACGACGTGATTGGATTGGCTCATCTTGTGTCCTGACGCGAGTTGTCGGGGATGGTCTGAAGCTATCTGACCAATTGCATGCGCACCAGCTTGGCGCCGAGCAGCAGCCAGGGCGCGCCATGGAACACCAGATCGAAAATGTCCATTGGCCGGGTCAGCGTGCCGTTGAACAGCATGCGGATCTTTTCCACCAGATGGGGTTCGGGCAGGAACGGCGCCAGACCCAAAGTGAGCGCCAGCAAGATGAAGGGCGTAAGCGGGAGACTGTCGAACCAATCCATGGTGAACCTCTGCATTCTTCAATATTAGAACTACCTAATATACATTCTGCTTCGGCGCAAGGGATGGGTCACAAAGAATGGCTTGCTCAGGCTGAGGCGGATCGGGGCACGAAAATCCGCTGCGCCCGAGAATTTGGCCAAGCCATCGCCAGACACCGCCCAGGGGCTGCACTAGAGTGCGCGCAATGTGAAATATGGAGTTTGAGCATGCGTTTTGCACTGTTTGCCGCCGCCGCGGTCATGAGCGTCGCCAGCATGGCCACTGCCGTCCAGGCCGAGCGCCTCACCGATGCGCCGCTGGTTGATGCAGGCTGGCTGGAACAGCATTTGGGCAATGAAGGCCTGGTGGTCCTCGACGTACGCGATCCCGTCGACAATGTTGCCGCCTATGACAGCGCACACATTCCCGGCGCCATTTCGGCCCCCTATGGTTCGTCCGGCTGGCGCCTGGAAATCGACGGCGTACCCGGCCAGTTCCCCGGTGTCGAGGCCACCTCCGCGCTGATTGGCAAGCTGGGCATTGGCAATGACGACCATGTCGTCATCGTGCCGCAGGGCACCAATTCCTCCGAATTCGGCGCCGCAACCCGCGTCTACTGGACCTTCAAGGTGCTCGGCCACGACGCCGTGTCGATTCTCGATGGCGGCGCCCGGGCCTGGGAAGCTGCTGGCGGTGAGGTGAGCGCCGCTGCCACCGTGCTCGAGCCGACCAGCTTCAACGCCAATTTCCAGCAGCACCTGCTGGCAACCACGGCTGATGTCCAGGCTGCCCTGGCTGATGGCACCACATTGGTCGACGGTCGTCCGGTCGCCCAGTATCGCGGCGAAAGCAAGAGCCCGGTGGCGCGCGTTGCCGGCACCATTCCCGGTGCCGTCAATATCGACAATGGCCTGCTCTACAATGCCGACAGCGCCTCCCATATCAGCGCCGATCAGGTGGCACAGCTGGCATCCAGCGTTGGCCTGGGCGCCGACGAAGCCAATATTGCCTTCTGCAATACCGGCCACTGGGCATCGGTGGTCTGGTTCGGCCTGTCCGAAGTGCAGGGCAACAAGAATACCCGCATGTATGACGGCTCGCTGGCCGAATGGACCGCTGACGAAGCGCGTCCGGTTGCCAACGGCATCTAGCTGCTACGCCGGCTCAACAATCAACAATGTCCAGAGCCCCGGTTCTGGACATTGCGCGTTCGGGCCTCCAATAGTCGACCAGTTTTCCAAGGGGGCGTGCGCGCCATGAGTGAGATTTCTGCCACCAGTTCGGGGCCCGCGCCGGCGTCAGGCGGCCTTAATGTCGACAAGGGCGTTGTGCTGGTCGTTGCGCTGCTGATGGTGCTTGCCGCGCAGGTCATTGGGCAAGTGATTTCACCCCGCCAGTCGCTGCTGTTCCTGATCGGCGGCCTGTTGGGCGCAACGCTGTATCACGCTTCCTTCGGTTTCACCGGTGGCTGGCGGCGAATGGTGGTCGAGCGCCGTGGCCGGGCCATGCGCGCCCAGATGCTGATGATCGCCGTGGCCGCCATCGCCTTCATGCCGCTGTTGGCCATGGGCAATGTGTTCGGTCAGCCGCTGGTTGGCGCCATGGCCCCAGTGGGTGTCTCGGTGCTGGTCGGCGCGGCCCTGTTTGGCCTCGGCATGCAATTGGGTGGCGGCTGCGGTTCGGGGACACTGTTCACCGTTGGCGGCGGCAGCGCCCGCATGCTGGTCACCTTGCTGTTCTTCATCATCGGTGCGGTCGCGGGTACCGCCCACCTGCCCTATTGGCTCACTTTGCCAGCTTTGCCGCCAACCAGTCTGGGAACATTGTTCGGTGTTCCCGGTGGCGTGGCCGTGACCGTGCTGGGTCTGGCAGCCATTGCCGGCGTTACGGCGCTGATCGAACGCTCGCGGCATGGCAGTCTTGAGGCTGCTCCCCGCCCGGCCCGAAAGGGTCTCGAGCGGCTGCTGCATGGCCCTTGGCCGCTGGTGGGCGCCGGATTGGCGTTGGCTGCGCTGAACCTGGCGACGCTGCTGTTGGCGGGCCATCCCTGGTCGATCACCTATGGCTTTGGGCTCTGGGGCGCCAAGCTTGCCCAGGCCGTCGGCGTCCCCGTCGCCAGTTGGGAGTTCTGGACCTGGCCGGCCCAAGCCAGCGCCCTCAATGACAGTGTATTGGCTGACACCACCTCGGTGATGAATTTCGGGATCATCCTGGGCGCCGCACTGACCGCCGGTCTGGCCGGCAAGTTCGCCCCCAAGGTCGTGGTACCGCTGCTGTCGCTGCTCGCAGCCGCGCTGGGTGGCCTGCTGATGGGATATGGCGCGCGACTGTCGTTTGGCTGCAATATCGGGGCGCTGTTTTCGGGCATTGCGTCGGGCAGCCTGCATGGCTGGCTGTGGTTTGCCGCTGCCTTTGTCGGTAGCCTTGCTGGCGTCTATGCGCGCCCCCTCTTTGGTATGGACGGTTTCAAACGCTCATGAGCAATCGCAATACTCTCCTGTTCGGCGCTGCGCTGATCGCCGCAACCGGCGCCGTGGCGGCCGATCACGTCGCCCATCGGGTTTCTGCCCCTCCAGCCGTCGCGGCGGCTTCGGCCAGCGCTGCACCGTGTTCCGCCGCGCCCTGCGCGGCAGCGCCCTGCGTCGGGGCTCCGGCGGCATCGCCATGCTCCGCTGCACCTACTGCCGCGCCATGCTCAGCTGCACCTGCTGCCGCGCCATGTGCGGCGGCACCGGCGGCATCGCCCTGTTCAGCGGCGAGCCCCTGCGCAGCCGTCGCCCCGTGTTCTGCAGCCCCTGCACCCACTGCCGCACCATGCGCCGCCGCAGCGCCCTGCGCGGCGGCCGGTCAGTAGGCGGTCCGGTGATGGAGGCGATGCGCCGCGCGGCGCAAGAGGCAGTGTTCTGCGAGACGATTCTCGCCAAGTCCGGCGACAATGTTCTGCTGGAGACACTGCGTGGCGCCACGCCCGTCACCTGGGAACATTACCCACCCGGCGATGTGTTTGATCGCGATAGCGGCGCACAATGGTATTATCACTGCCACAATGGCGGGCCGGAGGCAGCCGAACACGGCCATTTTCACTGCTTCATCCGTCCGCAGGGCAAGGATGGGCCGATCCATCATCTGGTGGCGGTCGGGGTGGATGCCTATGGCAAGGCGATCCGGCTTTTCACCGTCAACCAGTGGGTGGTCGACGATGTCTGGGCCGATGCCGACAGCACCATCGCCCTTCTGGACGCGTTCGACGTGCAGATGGCGCGCCCCTCCTACCTGGTCAACCGTTGGCTGACCGCCATCATTGGCTTGTATCACAACGAAATTGCGGCGCTGATCACCCAGCGCGATGCGGTGCTTGCAGCCCATGTGCCGCCCCACGGCACCGACACCCGCCAGGACCGGGCGCTTGAGGTGGTCTCGCAATGCAACATCGAGCTGCAGGCGCGCGCCGCCGAGCTCGGCATCTGAGCCGGCAGCCTCGGCCCGACCGCGTTGCCCGCGCTACGCTCATGCCACAGGGAACGCCTGAGCTGTCGAGGGCGTTGATCACGAGGACCTGCACACAAGGATAATGGACCATGGATCATTCCCAGCATACGCCTCTCAGCAGCGGTGAACTCACGCCGGAAAATCTCCAGGGCGCGACCATTTACGGCGCTGACGACGCAGCAGTGGGCCAAGTCTCGCATCTGCATGGCAGTGGCGCCGCCTGTCAGGTCGTTGTCGAAGTTGGTCGCTTCCTGGGTCTGGCCTCCAAGCCGGTCGTGCTGGGGTTGGGGCAATTGGAGTTCATGCGCGACGCCAAGGGCGAAGTGCATGCCGTGACGAGCTGGACCAGGCAACAGCTTGAGGACATGCCCGAGCATAGTGACTAGGCGCTCCCGGTGCTTTGCTTTTGAGCCCAACGCCCAGCTTGTCGGCTGCAGAAACTCAGCACACACAAATCGCCGCCGATTTGATCGGGATCAAGCTAACCGCCTGACTTCTGGATAAACTGTGGCAATGTAGTCCATGGGAGATCTGAGATGGAAATACGCAATATTGTCGTCGGCTTGACCATCGATTTGGTCGACCCGGACCTGGTCGCATTGGCGGTGGATCTGGCGCAGCAGCACAAGGCCAGCCTGACGGGATTCACCGCCGCGCAGCCGCCAGTTGTGGCCAGCGTTGGCGCGGGTGACGTCGCTGCGACGCTCTACACCGAACAGCTCAATGAAATTGAGGCCTCCGTTGCGGCGGCACGCGAGAAATTTACAGCGCTGGTGCCGGCCAGTCTCGAGCACAAATGGTCCGGTCGCGTGCAGCAGCCTTCCTTGGGCCTGATCGACATTGCGCGCACCGCCGATCTGATCGTCATCGGCTCGCAAGGGGAAACCCGCGATGCCGGTTATCGCACCATCGATATTGGCGAAGTGCTGCTGGGCGCCGGTCGGCCCGTACTGCTCGCCGCTGCCGGATCGACGCAACTCAAGGCCGACAAGATCATCATCGCCTGGAAAGACACCAAGGAGGCCCGCCGCGCCATCGTGGATGCCCTGCCCCTGCTCAAGGCGGCCAGTGATGTTCAGGTCGTTGTGATCGACGAAGGCAATCTGGCAGCCGAACGGGCCAGCATGCTGGACGCGGTGGCGTGGCTGCAAAGTCATGATGTGGCAGCGCGCGGTGAAGTCTTGCCCGATGAAGGCGGGGCCGCCCAGTCCATAACCAGTGCAGCGCAAACCATGGGTGCTGACTTGATCGTCAGCGGCGCTTATGGCCACAGTCGGCTGCGCCAATGGCTGATCGGCGGCATGACCCGCGATCTGCTGGCAACGCCGGGCATCCACCGCTTCCTGTCCAACTAGCGACGCCATTTCTGGTGGCGCTGCTGATTATGCAGGGCCACCAGCACTAGGTGTTGTCTCGCGCGCGCCTTAGCGCTCCCAAAAACGCGGCCAGTAGATGTCGCTGTCAAAATCCTGCGGGATGGTCGAGAGGCGGGAAATTGCCTTGGCGGCATATTCGACCTGCAAGGCATAGTGGCGGACATCCTCAGGCATGGGCTGCCCGGTGAGAAATTCACGCGTACGCCAGTCATTGAGCCGGATTGCGCGTAGTCGTCGATGGGCTTCGGCCTCGACATCCTCGATCCGTATCGCCACCAGCCCGGATAGTGGATCGTGCCGGGAAGGCTCGGTCCACTCTCTGCTACCCTCGATTACCGCGAAACGCACCTGGTCCCCTGCTCTCTGGCAGTCTGCCCGCGCGGCCCTGCCTCTGTCATGACAATGACACGGACCCCTTACCGAACCGGTAATGTGGCGGCTTGGCAAGTTGGCTGGTCATGCTAGAACGTCCAGCATGTCCATCCTTTACGTCATGGCCGCACAGGCCGAGTACGGCCCGCACCTGCAAACCAGGATCAAGCCCCTGATGACCGGCGTGGGGCCGGTGGAAGCAGCTGTCGCTGTGACGCGCGCTTTGGCCGAAGCCCGACCCTTGCCGCGCCTGGTGGTGTCGCTGGGATCAGCCGGGTCACGTACGCTGGCCCAATGCGGGATTTATCAGGCCGCTTCGGTCAGCTATCGCGACATGGATGCCTCGGCCCTGGGCTTTCCCAGGGGCCAGACGCCATTCCTGGAGCTGACACCCGTACAGACGCTCAGCCCGAGCATTCCCGGACTACCGGGCGCAAGCCTGTCGACGGGCGCCAATGTGGTTTCGGGCCCCGCCTATGACGGGATCAATGCCGACATGGTGGATATGGAAACCTATGCGGTGTTGCGGGCCTGTCAGGCCTTCGGTGTACCCTTGGTCGCGCTGCGCGGCATTTCAGACGGCGTCGCCGCGCTCGGGCATATCGATGACTGGACGCAGTATCTGCATATCATCGATGAAAAGCTGGCCGCCGCAGTCGACCTGGTCGAGGTGGCGATGGCCACCGGTCGCCTCTAGCGCTTGGAGCGCTTCTTGTCGCGACGGGCCCGGCTCCAGGTACTCCACTTGCGCATGCCACGCACAATGGCGGTGTTGACCGGGCCTTGCAGGAACGCCAGATCCAGCGCCAGCAGCAACAGACCCAGGGGCAGCATCCAGATACCGAGCACTGGCAGAAAGCTGAAGATGCCGCCAAAGATCAGCACGATGCCCAGCGGAATGCGGAACCAGCGGGCACCGGGGCGGCGCAAATGCGCCAGAATACCGGCTGTTTGCGGTATGTGGCGCGCAATGCGGTCGAATTGGCGGTTCAGGCGAGCGCGGCTTTTTAACATTGGTGTCCCACGGATCGCGGATGCAGAGCCTATGATGTAGTGCGGCATAGCCCCTACGCCAAGGGACATTGATGCGTTGGCCGGCACCATTGGGCGACAATCCGCCTTATGCGCGCCCGATTTGGGGGAACTTCCGGGTCTGGCCAGAGTTGAGTCAGTATCATCTTTCAAGGAGCGTCCAATGGCAACGACAACGCAACGTGCACTCAAGCGCGCAGAACACAGCGGCGAAGCGATATCTGACAACCTGGCGCAGCAGGTCGCGGCATTGCGCAAACAGGTCGACCAGATTTCGCATTCGGTGCTGTCCTACAGCGATCACACTTTCGATGACGTGCAGGAGAATGCGGTGGCCATTGCCCGTGAGGTCGGCCATCAGGGGCGCGTTGTGGCGCGTCAGGTCGGACACCAGGCCAATATCGCCGGCAAGGCCGTGCGCGATAATCCGGTGCCGGTCATTGTTGCGCTGGGCACGATCGCACTGATTTCGGCCCTGATTTTCACCCGCGACTGAGCGATCTCAGCGCGTTAACATTTCGCTAACCGTCCGGGTCAGGCCTTCCTTAAGGCTGCTGGGTCATTTCTGGTCGCAACTATAGTGTTGCGACTGGCGGAGACTGACCCATGCGGACGATCACCAGAGTGGCCTTGCGCGCAGCGGCCGTTGCCATTGTCGGGACCGGTCTGGGCGGGTGTAGCCTGCTCGGCATCAGCTTTGGCACGGCCCAGCTGAGCGCAAAGGAATGCATGATGCGGGCGATGTACTTCGAATCCAACCGCTCCAGTCCCGATGGCATGCTGGCGGTGGGCACAGTGGTGATGAACCGTTTCAACGATCCGCGCTATCCCAAGTCGATCTGTGGCGTGGTAGGGCAGAAGAACCAGTTCGCGCAGGGCGTTCTTACCCGCAAGATGACCGATAGTGGGGCGGTTCTGGCCTCTCAGATGGCCGATCAGGTCATCAATGGCGCGCGCCATTCGGGCGTCCGTGGCGCCAAGCACTTCCACACCGCCGGACTGCGCTTTCCCTACAACAACATGCACTATGTACTCGAGGCGGGCGGCAACGAGTTCTACGAAAAATACTAGGGGGCGCGTCGAACCAGCGACGCCGATGGCTCGCTAGAGCTTGGTGCCGGTGCGCAGCACATAGCCAATGACAATGGCGACTGCTTCATAGAGTTCGATCGGAATGGTGTCGTCGATCTCGATGCCGCTCAGCGCCTGGGCGAGCACCGGATTGGCCTCGATGATCACATCATTTTCCCGGGCCAGCGCGACGATCCGTTCCGCCACGATGCCCTGCCCTTTGGCCACCACGCGCGGGGCATCGCGGCTGCCCTTTTCGTATTGCAGCGCGACAGCCAGCGAGCGCTCTCTGGGTTCATCGCTCATCGGCTGGAATCCACCAGATGGCCCGGATCTGACGGCTGTTGCGGCGCCGGCGGCGCGCCGTGCCGCACAATGACCGCGCCGGGCGCCAGGCCCGCGCCTTCCAGGGCACCGCGCAGCCCCTCAATGTCGGCCTCCAATGCCTCGGAGGTCGCCCGCTCGCTGGCCCACAGCATGACGCCGGTAGCGCTGCCGCGCAGCGACACCTGCGCCCCCACTTCACCCAGTCCCGGCAGATTGATGGCAAAGCGCATTTGCCAGCCGCGTTGTTCGGGATCTTCGGCGGCACCGTGTTGATCGCGATGGATCTGCAATTGCAGTAGGGCCAGGTGCCCGCCAATGACCACCGGCAGTTCTGTGCTCCAGTCGGCGGTTTTGACATGGGCTTCGGGCAGGGAGGCGTGCTGATGCAACCGCATCCGCGCCAGCGCAGATTCCGTGCGCTCAAGCAAATGCTTGCCGATCTCCTCGGCCCCGGCTGCCGGATCAATGGGCGGGATATCGAGGGCGCGGGCCCGCGGGATCTTGCCGCGCAATGGTGGCGCGATCTGGGATACCGGCAGCACAGGGGTCTGTTGCCCGAGCCAGCTCGTCAGGGTCTGGCGTAAGGCCAGCATGGCCGCTTTCATATCGGCCTGGGGCGAGGTGAGTGGCGTTCCGGGCCGCATCAGCGCGGCCTCCTGAAACACGCCTGAGTTGAGCACGGCCTTCTGCAACGTGCCACCATCCAGCCTGTCGCCACCAATATTGATCTGATTGTTCAAGACCTGCTGGGCGGCCCGGGCGACCGGTTCGGGCAACGCCACCCTGCCCGCGATGGTGTTCAAAGCGGTCGCTAGGCCAGCAAGGCTGTTTTGCTGGGGCAGCGCAGTTTGCACCATCTGAGCCAGCGCCGCCTGTGGCGTGCTGGGCATAAGGGGGGCCAGTGGCGCGGTGCCGGCGATCTGACCCGCTGCAACTATCGTCGCGGGGTTTACCGCGAAATTGGCTGGTACTGAGGCAGTGGCGGGATTGCCTGTCGCGGCGGCATAAGGCGCAGCCTGACGCGGCACTGCAGCCGCAGGCTGCGCCACTGCGGTAGCCTGTGCCAAAGCGGCCGGCGGGACTGCAGCGGCGGCCTGCGGCACAACGGCCGGCGGCGTGGCTAGGCCAGGCGGCGCCACTGACACGGGTGCACCGGGCGCTGCAGCGCTGGTAGTGGCGATCACCGGCGGTGATCCAGGGCCGGTCGCGGCTGGCAGAACGCTGGCAGACTGTCCGGCTGCCGGAACGCCGGCTGCCTGGGCCGTCGGTGCGCTGGTGGCCGAGCCCGGCGACGGTGGGGCGGTTGGCGCGGGCTGGGCGGCACGCGTCGGTGCTGCCATCACAGCGGCGGGCGCTGCTGGGTTGGCCGGAGTCTGGACCACTGCGGAAGTCGTTATCTGGGTGGCCGGGCCGCCGGGCAGCAAAGGCGCCAGCGGCGTGGTCGGACTGGCCTGCAGCGCCAGCCTGAGTTGGGCGCCATTGCCCTGCACCTCAAGCCTGAGCGTTTCGCCGGCTTTGACGGCCTGCGGCAGGATGAGGTTCAACAATTGACCCGAAATCTGCACCTGCGTTGCACCATTGAGCCCCGGACCGACAACCCTGGCGTCGACGATCTGTCCTGCCTGCAGGGCAAGCGCCTGCAGGGCTCCGCTACGGGCAGCCGTAACAATCTGGGGTAGCTGCTTGGGGATAATCATGGTGGACCTGCCCCGCCGCGCCATGCGGCAGCGCTAGTGTAGCGCAGCGCCAGCATCCAATGATTCTGCCTCGCTTGGGAAACTTAACGATGTATGAGCGATGTCAACGAAGGGGACAGTGTCACTGCCACCTAGTCCGGGCGGACGTCGGTATAGCTCTTGGTCGCCGGCTTGCCACGGAAAGTCACCCAGAAGAAGTTCAGCGTATAGGTACCGGCGGTCCGGAAAACGCCCTCCTTCTCAAGGCGCCGGCCGGAAGTCTTCATCTTCAGCGCGAAGGTCCACTTGACGGCGCCAACCTTGGACAGACGTACCGCCACATCGGTATCTTCGCCAAAGAACTCGATCGAGCGATCATAGCCGCCGACCTGCTGCCAGGCTGCCCGCTTGAACACAAAATTGCCGCCCTGCACCACTGAGCCAACCCGCAGGATGTAGCGGTTGAGCACGTAGATCAGATAGGTCAGCCCGTAAAACATGTTGACCAGCAGGCGGTTCCAGAAGCTCATGTCGTAATAGACATAAGGGCCGCTGAGGCAGACGAGCTTGGGATCGCGAGCAAACTGCTCGAAAACGGTGTCCAGCCAGCCAGCCGGAACAATCGTGTCACTATCGATATTGGCAACCAGGTCAAAGCCCTCGGTTGCCGCAAAGCCGGCATCACGGGCATTCACCAGGCCCTTTTTGGGCTCATCCACAACGCGAATGCTGGGGTAGCTGCGGGCAATTTCGCCCGTGCGGTCCGTGGAAGCATTATTGACCACGATGATCTGCGCATCGACGCCGGCACGGGCAATTTCGGCCACCACGGAGTCGAGGCACTTGCCGATCAGCGCCTCTTCATTATAGGCGGGTATGACAAATACCAGTTTCATTGCTGCCTCGCACCAGGCCGGAACAGGCCCCGGTCGGTGCAAATAGCGCCTGTGGGCAGATTGGGCAACACAAAGCGCCGTTTTTCCATGGGCTTTGCCGCCAGGACGCCAATTGCGCGCCCCGCCTGGTCGACCGGAGGGAAAATGCCCAAAGGACAATTGGCCTCCGGCTGACGGCAGCGGGCTGGGTGGCTAGCCGATATAGTCGCGCTTGCCGATGGGCGCGCCATTGGCCCGCAGGATGGCGTAGGCGGTGGTGATGTGGAAGTAGAAATTCGGCAACACCCGCTGGGTCAGGTAGACCAACCCGTTCTCCTGCACGTCCTTGCCGCCCAGCCTCAGCGTCACCTCACGGGTCTCGCTGCCCGCCAGATCGGCCGGCTGGATGGTGGCCAGCAGGTCGAGCGCCTTGCCGATGCGGGTGCGCAACTGGTCAAACGTCTCTTCGGTATCGGGCCAGGAGGGAACATCGCGCCCGGCCAGGCGCGACACGCAGCCCTTGACGTGATCGGTGGCAATCATCACCTGTCCGCGAAACGGGATCATGTCGGGCGCCAGCCGCGCATTGGCCAGCACGGCAGGGTCGAATTTGCGCTCGGTGGCGTTGGCCTCGGCTATATCCATGATGGTCAGTAGATTGGTCAGCATGCGGGTAAAGACCGGCACGGTCAGGTCATAAACAGCGATCGACATGGGCAGACACCTTGATTGTCGGGACACGAAAGGGAACAGTCCCATGCGCTTGCATGGGCAAGCTGACAAGTGAGTTTGCTATGCGCCCCAATCAAGACCAGTCAACGGCCCGCAAATCTGCCCGGTTAACCGGGTTCGGGCGACTGCGGTCAACGCTGCGCCTGCTCTATCACAGCCAGTCGCCCAAGGCGCAGCGATTCCAGATGTCCGTGCTGGTGGTGGATCTGGCGATCATTGCCTTCTTCATCGCCTCGCCGCTGCTGCGCGAGTACGAGTCTTTTCTGTGGATCGACTATTCGATCGCGCTGCTGCTGGCGGCCGATCTGACGGCGCGGGCTCTGGCCTCGACCGATATGTCGCGCTGGGTGCGGCAACTTCCGGTCATCATGGACATCTTCATCCTGGTGACCCTGCTGGCCCCCACCTGGTTCTTCAACCTGGGCTTCCTGCGGATCTTGCGCCTGTGGACGCTGACCCGCAGCAGCACCTTCTGGCGGCCGCTGCATCGACGGGGGCTGTCAATCTACCGCGAGACCATCCAGGCGGTCATCAACCTGCTGGTGTTCCTGTTCGTCGTCACCGGCTTCGTCTACACCGCCTTTGCCAACCGCGGCACGGACAGTATCGCTGGCTATATCGACGCGCTCTACTTCACCGTGGCCACGGTCACCACCACCGGCTTTGGCGATATCACGCTGCCCGGTCCCGGCGGCAAGCTGTCTTCCATCGCCATCATGATCGTGGGCATTTCGCTGTTCGTGAAGCTGGCGCAATCCATCTTCCGGCCCAACAAGGTGCACTTCCCCTGTCCGCAATGCGGCCTGCAAAAGCATGACCCGGACGCCGTGCACTGCAAGGCCTGCGGCCATATTCTCAACATCCCCGATTCCGGCCACTACTAACGGATAATCGCCAGCCGGACGCGGAAACAGGCGCCGGGCAGCGGCCCTGGCACTAGTTCGAGCGTGCCATTCATCCGGGCCACGATCTGACGCGAGATGGCCAGTCCCAGCCCCGCGCCGGTCTGATCGCTGGCGCCGTGTTCACCGCGCGAGAACTTCTCAAAGATCAAGGTGCGTTCGCCCTTGGGAATGCCCGGGCCGTTATCGGCGATCTCCACCACGTAATTGCCGGCCTTGAGCGATGAGACGACCCGCACGACCGGGTGCTCGGCGTCGTTGTATTTGACGGCGTTGGAGACCAGGTTGATGAACACTTGGCAGAGCCTGTCGGCGTCACCTTCGACCATGGTCACGCCAGCACGTTCGCCCAGTTCCACCTGCATGCCACGTTGGCGCAACAGCGCTTCACAAACCCTCAGCGCCCGATTCAGCGCGTCTTCGGCGTCAATCGGTACATTGTCCCAGGCCCTTTCCCCGCGCTCAAGCGCGGAGAGATCAAGGATTTCGTCGAGCAATTTGGTCAGCCGCAGGCTTTCCTGATGAATGGTGGAGACGAAATGGTGGCGCTGGGCTTCGTCAATCCCTTCGGGCTCGAGCAGAATTTCCGAGAACGAGCGGATCGAGGTCATCGGGGTGCGCACTTCATGGCTGACCTGGCTGAGAAACTCGTCCTTCTGGCTGTCGAGTTCGCGCAATTGCACATTGGCATCCTCGAGCTTTTGCGCGGTGGAGCGCAGTTCGGCCGAGGTCTTTTCCAATTGCTGGGAGTATTCGATCACCTGCTGGGTTTCGTCGACCATCTGCATGACTTCTTCGAGCGACACATCGCTACCGGAGACGACCTTGGACAGCATCACATGGGCGGACGCCGCGCCGATCGAGCCCGCCAATTCACGCTCCAGCTTGCCGATGAACTCCGAGGTCGGCTCCAGTTGGTCCGGCGCAACGCCAATCTCGCGCGCCGCCGTCTCGAACAGCGCTGCAGCGCGCCGCTCGCCCAATACCCGTTCGGCGACGAAGAACAGGTCATTGGCCGTGGCAGAGCCGCGTACAAAATTGCCTTGCGCGACATGACCCCGCCGAAACACGTCGACAAACAGCGTCGCCTGAATGCGCTCGAGCGAGGATTGGCTGGTCAGCAGCGAGACCACGGTCAGCGTCACCACATTGATGCTCAGGCTCCAGAACGCGGCGTGGCTGAGGGGATCGAGCCAATCGAGCCCGAACAGCGCCTCCGGCCGCAACCACATGATGCCCCATGGACCGCTGTGCAACAGCATCGCCACCTGGGGCGATACCGACTCGAACGAGGGCAGGAAACTGCACCACACCCAGACGACAAACCCTGCCGCGATGGCGGCAGTTGCCGCCTGCAGAGAAGCGTCCCGCCAGAACAGGGCAGCCAGAACCGCGGGAAAAAACTGGGCAATCGCCGTAAACGAGATCAGCCCGATTGGCGCCAGGGCGTCGGAGTCGCGGGTAAAGAAGAAATAGAAGAAGCCCAGCGACAGGATCAGCACGATGGAGAAGCGCCGGGCCACCAGCAGTGAATGGCTGACCCCCTGCCCGTCGCCACTGCGCCTGCCGGTACTGAAGCGCAGCACCAGCGGCATGACGATGTGGTTGGACACCATGATCGACAGCGCAATGGATTCAAGGATGATCATTGAAGTAGCCGACGAGAACCCGCCAATGAAGGCAAACAAGGCCAGCGCATCCTGTCCAAAGGCCATGGGCAAGGTCAGCGCGAACATGTCCGGGTTCGATCCCGCAGGCATCACGGTCAGACCGAACATGGCGATGGGCAGGATAAACAGGCTCATCACCAGCATGTAGCCGGGAAAGGCCCAGCTCGCGACGCGTAGGTGGTTTTCGTCGGAGTTTTCGACCACCGTCACTTGAAACTGGCGCGGCAGACAGACAATGGCGGCGATAGACAGACCCAGAGTGGTCAGCCAGCGGCTGTCAAAGGTGTCCTGGGGTTGCTCTCCCACCCCCAGTTCTGCAGCGCCGCTGAAAATGCCTTCAAGACCCCCGCCAGTGTAGACCACGAATACCCCCACAGCCACCAGCGCTGTCAGCTTGACGATGGCTTCAAAGGCGATCGCGGCCACCACCCCGTGATGCTGCTCCTTGGCGTCGACATGACGCGTACCGAACAGAATGGTGAACACCGCCATCGCTGCAGCGACACCAAAGGCTAGGCCAACATCATCAATGCCGGCCAGGCTGCCCTGCCCGAACTCGGAGGCACCGGCAACCGTCTGGATGGATGAGGTGACCGCCTTGAGTTGCAGCGCGATATAAGGCGCGATGCCGATCACGGCGATGCAGGTCACCAGCACCGCCAGCCGGTTGGATTTGCCAAACCGGGATGACAGCAAATCGGCCAGCGAGGTGATGCGTTGATTATGGCTGATGCGAACCAGCCGACGCAGCAGAAACCACCAGCCGACAAACACCAGTGTGGGACCGAGATAGATGGTCAGAAACTCAAGCCCGCTGCGGGCGGCGTTGCCGACGGCGCCGTAGAACGTCCAACTGGTGCAGTACACCGAAATGGACAGGGTATACACCGCTGGCGAATGCAGAAATGATCTCTTGTTCGACCGGGCCCGCCGATCACCGAAAAACGCCAGCACAAACAGCAGACCAACATAGCCAACCGCTGTGGCGATGACGAAATCGGCCGACAGCATCAGTCGGTCTCCCGCTCGGCGGCAGGATCGGCAGGCTCGTCCGGCAGTTGGCGCGCCAGCGCTGCCGTCCCCAGGATCAGCAGCAGCCAGACGCCGAACAGATAGATGACGATCTGGGGGATGCCGGAATGGCTGATCGGCTGGTTGAACACATAGACCAAGGGCGGCACCAGCAGCACCGTACCAAACACCGTCAGCACCAGCATGCTGGCAATCAGCTTACGCCGTTCCACCTTGCCTACCCAACAATTGCCGTACCGCGCCAACAACATCGGCATTGGCGTAGGGCTTGGTCACGAAGCCGTCAGCGCCCAGTTCATCGGCCGTCCGGCGATCCTGTTGCTGGCCCTTGGCCGTCAATATGAGCACCGGCAAATCGCGCAGTTCCACATCGGCACGGATCTGTTTGAGAATGTCAAAGCCGCTGCGTCTGGGCAGCATGACGTCGAGCAACAACAGGCGTGGCGCCATTCGCCGCACCGCGTCCAGCACTGCATCGCCATCGGTCACCGAACGGATGCTGTAGCCGGCACGGCGCAGTATGAAGTCGAGCGATTCCAGAATGCTCGGTTCGTCCTCAGCAATAAGTATGTCGATTGCCAAATTTCCCCCTTGTCAGACGCGGTCTCCCCTCCGCGAATGCCCGATCACTTAACCGCAATCAGTGGTGATCGCCAAGCGCAAATGCCGATGGCAGCAGGGGAGCCCGTGTGGGCGAGGCGGCAATATCGGATGACAGCGTCTCTTCCTGCCGGCTGGCGCAGTCGCGACGCGTACAGAGCCGGCAGCTCGGCCCTACCGGAATGTCGGCCGAGTGATCATTCAGATCCAGCCCCGAGGCGTAGATGGTGCGGTCTGCGTGCAGCACATCGCAAGCCAGCATGACGGAGGATGCCACGATTTGCTCGCGAAAGGCCGCCGTGCGGTGCTGCACAGTACGGGCGAGGAACAAATAGCGCGAGCCATCGGAAAAGCGCACCATCTGCCGCAACAGAGCCTCGGGCGTACGAAAGGCACCATAGATCGCCCACAGCGGACAGGCATGGCCACTATTGGGCAATAACAGGCCCGGCAGGGGAAAGTGCTTGGTGAGACGCCCGGCAGGATCCGAGCGCAGGAAGCCGAATGGCACCCCCTCCTGGCCCGGTCGGCGCAGGGTCACCAGGCGATGGGCCACCTGCTCAAAACTGGCACTATAAACCTGCCCGAGGTAATCGATATCATAAGCGCTGGCCTCGGCGTCCGCCAACACCCGCTCATATGGAAACACCATGGCACCGGCGAGATAGGAACCGATGGCGCGTGACGCGAACCGGCGCGCAGTTGCGGTCGAGAGCACGGCGCTCTGCATCGTCTGGTTGATGGCATCGGCCGCCGCCAACTCCCCGAACAGGCGTGCCAGCTGGAACTTGCGGGTCGCCAAAGTCGTCGCCCCCTGGAACCACATGCGGCGTGTTTGGGAGTCGAACTGGTACTGACCGGGAAAGCCGGGATCGTCCGCCGGGCCGCCAAAGACCACGACCACGCCGAATTTATCCTCGAGCAGCGCCGCCAGTGTCGTCACATTGAATGGACCGGTCCTGGCGACCTCCAGCCGCAGGCTGTCCGCCACGTCCTCGAGGTCAGGGAAATAGTTTTGCCGCTCGATGATCATGTCGTCGATTTCGCGCGCCGGCGACACATTGCGGCTGATCTCGCTGGAGGTGTCGAACTGACCGATCAAATTGCGGGCCACGTCCGACAGCGTTATTGACCCCCGCCGGATGGCGCCCAGAAAGCGCTGCCGCTCGGCATCGTCCAGATCGGTCACATCCTCCAGAATTTCCGCGCTGGAGCGAATAGCGGTAACGCCGGACAGGATTTGGTGCAGCAACTGGCTCAGCAATGGATCTGAGCGGAGACGATCAGCGTAGGCATCAGCATTGGAGACGGCATCGGTATAGGCCCGGTGCAGCCGCGCCAAGGCAGCCGCGCTGGCCGGGTACTGGGCCACCAGATCACGCCGCTCGTCGGGCCGAAATGGCAGCGATTCGACAATTGGGTCCGCGAATGCTTCTTCGAGGTCCTGCAGCAATTTCTGCTCGGCACGACCGGCTAGTTCATCGACATCGATCTCCAATTGGGTCGCGACACGGTTCAACAGCGCCCCGCCAATATCGCGTTTGTTGTTTTCGATCAGGTTCAGATAGCTGGGGGAAATGCCCACCAGTCGGGCCAGCCCCGCTTGAGAAATCTTGAGCGATTTCCGCCTGTTGCTGATGCGAAAACCGATTGGTGCGCGCATGTTTTTCTCCTCCGCTCCTGAGCGCCCTGTCAACTAATTTACTGGAACTCGTCTAATTCAGAACAATAATTGACAGAATGTCCTTGCAATTACAACGCCCTATTGCCGCTGTTTTCTATAAAGGAAATACTCAAGGGGCGGTGAGCGGCTGGCCAAGTATCAGTTGCCCCGCGCCAAAAGGAGGAAATCGATGACACTTTTGAAGCGTGGCTTGTCGCGCAGGCGTGTGCTGCAGACCGGCATGGCCGGCATTATCGGCACGGGCGTTATGCCCGCAATCTTTACCAAGGGCGCATGGGCGCAGGAATTCTGCAACAATCCAACTGGCGATACCGTAACCTTCGGCCTCAATCTCCCACTTACCGGTGCCTATGCCGAAGAGGGTGCCGACGAGCAGAAGGCTTACGAGCTAGCTGTTCAGCACCTGAATGGTGAAGGCGATGGCGGGCTCATCAACGTGCTGACCCCGACGGCCCTCAAGGGCAATGGCATTCTGGGCAAGAAGGTTGCCTTTGTGACCTCCGACAGCCAGACCAAGTCAGACGTTGCTCGGGCTGGCGCCACTCGCATGATCGAACGCGATGGTGCCATCATGGTCACCGGCGGTTCGTCCTCGGGCGAGGCTGTTGCTGTGCAGAGTCTCTGCCAGGAATTGGGCGTCATCTTCATGGCGGGCCTGACCCACTCCAACGACACCACCGGCAAGGATAAGCGTCGCTACGGCTTCCGCCATTTCTTCAACGCCTACCAGTCCGGTATCGGCCTTGGTCCGGTGCTTGGTCAGGAATATGGCACCGACCGCCGCGCCTATCACCTGACGGCGGACTACACTTGGGGCTGGACCCAGGAAGAGTCGATGAAGGCTGCCACCGAAGCGCTTGGTTGGGAAACGGTCGAAGCCGTGCGTACGCCACTTGGCGCTGGCGATTTCTCGCAGTTCCTCACGCCAGTGCTCAATTCGGGCGCCGACGTGCTGATCCTGAACCACTATGGCAATGACATGGTGAACTCGCTGACTCAGGCCGTGCAGTTCGGGATGCGTGACCGTCAGACGAACGGCAAGAACTTCGAAATCGTGGTTCCGCTGTTCTCCGAGTTGATGGCCAAGGGCGCCGGCGCCAATATCAAGGGCATTTTCGGCACCTCGAACTGGCACTGGAACCTGCAGGATCCAGGGACTGTCGCCTTCACCAAGTCGTTTGGCGCTGCCTATGGTGCGCCGCCATCCCAGGCTGCCCACACCGCTTACGTGCAGGCACTACTGTACGCTGATGCCTGCGAACGCGCCGGCACCTTCTATCCGCCTGAAGTTATCAAGGCGCTGGAAGGCCACGAGTTCGACGGTATGGGCAATGGCCCGACGCTGTATCGTGCGGAAGACCATCAGTGCATGAAGAATATTCTGGTGGTGCAGGGTAACGACAACCCGACCAGCGAATACGACGTGCTCAACATCGTGCAGGAAGTCGACCGCGAAGTCGTGACCTACGACTCGGCCATCTTCGGCGGCGATCTCGGCCCGGCAGAGCCCGCGCCGCTCTGCTGATGCAACAGGGGCAGGGAAACCTGCCCCTCCACCACCGTCATTGCCAGGCTGTCCCGGCGATCCATCGCGATGGTTTACATCGTATGGACCACCGGGACAGACCCGGTGGTGACGATGGCACAGGTGGGCACTGGCCTTTTGGCCGCCCGCATCTCTAGGAGCACACGATGTTCGACGTCATCTTTCTTCAGTTTCTCAATGGCCTCGACAAGGGCGCTGCATACGCGCTGATCGCGCTCGGCCTGACCCTTGTGTTCGGCACATTGGGTGTTGTCAATTTTGCCCATGGTGCGCTGTTCATGCTCGGCGCCTTCTGCGCAGTGCTGTTCCGGCAGCTCCTGACAATGGAAACCATCACCATCGATCCCACCCAGCTTTCGCCGTGGGGAGCGCCCCTCGAAGTGCGCGCACCGCTGGTGCAAGCCTGGTTCGGCGATTTCGGCGCCGTGTTGGTGAATTATTCGGTACCGGCATCGATCATCATCACCATTCCGATCATGCTGCTGGTGGGCATCGGGCTTGAGCGCGGTATCATCAAGCACTTCTACAAACGCCCTCACGCCGAACAGATCCTTGTGACTTTCGGTCTGGCCATTGTGGCGCAAGAGCTGATCAAGTCGTTTTTTGGACCCAATCCCATTCCCCAGCCCATGCCGTCGGACCTGCGCGGCGCAGCCGATATCGGCGCGTTCCTGGGCATGCAGGCCAATGTCATCACCTACCCGATCTGGCGCCTGGTGTATTTCCTATTCTCCTTCATCATCATCGGCGGTGTTTTCGCCTTCCTGCAGTTCACCACCTTTGGCATGGTCGTTCGTGCCGGCATGGCCGACCGGGAGACCGTGGGCCTGCTCGGCATCAATATCGACAAACGCTTCACCATCATGTTCGGACTGGCGGCTGTTGTGGCTGGCCTGGCCGGGGTGATGTACACCCCGCTGCTGCCGCCCAATTACCATATCGGCATGGACTTCCTGGTACTCAGCTTCGTCGTGGTGGTGGTTGGCGGCATGGGCTCCCTGCCCGGCGCCGTGGCTGCGGGCTTCCTGCTCGGCATCCTGCAATCCTTTGCGTCAATGACGCAGGTAAAGGCCCTCATCCCCGGCATCGATCAGGTCATCATCTACCTCGTCGCCGTCGTCATTCTACTGGTATTGCCGCGTGGCCTGTTCGGTCGGCGTGGCGTGATGGAGGCCTGAGATGCGCACCATGACCCGCAACGATCTAATGCTCCTGCTCGGCTTCGCCGCCGTGGTGCTCGCCATGCCGATCTGGCTGCAACCCTTCGGGGCCGCCTACCCCGATCTGCTGCAGCGTTTCATGATCTTCGGCATCTTTGCCGTCGGCTTCAACATCCTGTTCGGCCTCACCGGCTATCTCAGCTTCGGCCACGCCGCCTTCTTCGGCGTCGGCTCCTACGCTGCCGTATGGTCGTTCAAGTTGCTCAGCCTCGACGCCATTCCGGCAATGATCTTCGCCATCGTGATCTCGGGCGTTTTCGCCCTGATCATCGGCTATCTAAGTCTGCGCCGCTCGGGCATCTACTTCTCGATCCTGACGCTCGCCTTCGCGCAGATGAGCTACAACCTCGCCTACTCCGTGCTAACGCCGATCACCAATGGTGAAACCGGGCTGCAACTGACCATCAACGATCCACGCTATCTCGATCGTGTGTTCGGTGACGCTATGCCCGGCCAGCCTGTGCCGACCCTGCTCGGCCAGTCACTTGGTGGCTTTACCGGGTTCTACTTCTGCGCCGCTTTCCTGATCTTGACCTTCTTCATTGCCCAGCGCATTACCGGCTCGCCATTCGGCATGATGCTCAAGGGCATCAAATCCAACCAGACCCGGATGAATTACACGGGCGTCAATACGCGCCCCTATACCCTGGCGGCCTTTGTCATTTCGGGCATGTATGCCGGCCTTGCCGGTGCCCTGATGGCGGTGACCGACCCCTTGGCCGGTGCCGAGCGCATGCAGTGGACCGCGTCGGGCGAAGTGGTGCTGATGACCATTCTGGGCGGCGCTGGCACGCTGGTCGGCCCGGTCCTTGGTGCCTGGATAATCAAGTATTTTGAGAACATCTTCTCGGCCCTCAATGACTCCATCCTCGCCCGGTTCTGGAGCTTCCTGCCTGACGGACTGGACCATACGGCGGTTGTGGTCAGTGGCAAGTTTGTTGGTGAAGGCTGGTTCCTCACGCTCGGACTGGTGTTCGTTCTGATCGTGGTGTTCCTGCCCGGCGGCGTGATGGAGGGTGTGCGACGCATCACCACCCTCGTCTCACCCAAGAGCAAGCCCCCGGCCAGCCCGGAATCCACCTCGCCGCAGCCACAGCCAGCTGAATAGGACGTACGATCATGACCCAACCCAATGTCGTCCTGCATGTTGCTGACGTTCACAAGCGCTTCGGGGGACTGCACGCCCTGGCCGATATCGACCTGCAGGTCGAGGAAGGCCAGACCCACGCCATCATCGGCCCCAACGGTGCCGGCAAGTCTACCCTGCTTAATGTCATTATCGGCAAGCTGGCGCCAACCAGCGGCCAGGTGGTGTTCGACGGAACCGTGCTGACCGGGCGCAAGCCGTTTCAGATCAACCAACTGGGCATTTCCCGCGTGTTCCAGACGCCCGAGATCTTTGCTGACCTGTCAGTGCTGCACAATGTGATGATCCCGGCGCTGGCCAAACGTGACGGTGCCTTCAAACTGAACATGCTCGGCTCGCTTGAGCATGAAAGCGCGGTCCGGGCGGAAGCCGAACACATGCTCGAAGACGTCGGCATGCTGAGCAGCCAGAAAGACCGCGCCGGCAGTCTCAGCCGGGGCGACAAGCGCCGAATGGAGCTGGCCATGTGCCTGATCCAGCATCCGCGCCTGCTGCTGCTGGACGAGCCCACTGCCGGCATGAGCCGGCATGACACCAACACCACGATTGAACTGCTCAAAAAGATCAAGAGCCGCGGCATGACCAAGGTGATCATCGAGCACGACATGCATGTGGTGTTCTCACTGGCAGACAAGATTTCGGTACTGGCACAAGGCCGGATCATTGCCGATGGCACGCCCGATCAGGTGCGTGGCAACCCAAAAGTGCAGGAAGCCTATCTCGGAGGCGAAGTCGTATGAGCACAATGGTCATGGATACTCAGATTGCCACTGGCAGCCACGCTGCTGCGACTGAAACCACCCGGCCCTTTTTCTCGGTCCGCGATGTGCACGCCTATTATGGCGAAAGCTATATCGTGCAGGGCGTCACACTCGATGTGCGCAAGGGTGAAATTCTCGCCCTGCTTGGTCGCAACGGCGCCGGCAAGACCTCCACCTTGCGCACCATTGCCCGCACCGACGATCCCGAGATGCGACGGGGCGAAATCTGGCTCGATGGTCAGCCTATCCACCAGATGAAGAGCTATCAGGCGGCCCAGGCCGGCATTCAGTTGGTGCCCGAGGACCGTCGGATCATTTCGGGTCTGACGGTGGAGGAAAACATCTTCCTGGCTCAGGTGGCCCCCGGCACCGGCTGGGGCATCGATCAGATCTATGAGAGCTTTCCGCGCCTGGCCGAGCGTCGCAAGCAGGAGGGGGTAACCCTGTCGGGCGGCGAGCAGCAGATGCTGGCCATTGCCCGGGCCCTGGCCCGCAATCTCAAGCTGTTGCTGCTCGATGAGCCCTATGAAGGTCTCGCGCCGGTGATCGTGCACGAGATCGAGCGCATCCTGCACTCGATCAGGCCGCTGGGCATCACCACCATCATCGTCGAACAGAATGCCGTGGCCGCGCTCAAGCTGGCCGACCGCGCCGTAATTCTGGACACCGGCGAAGTGGCCTTTGCCGGCACCGCCAAGGAGGTGCTCGACAATACCGAGCTCCGCCACGAGTACCTGGCGATCTAGCCGCCAGCAAACCAGTTTTCGGTCCCCGGACCGATTCGCTCTACCCTGGGTCTTTTGACTAAAGGCATTCCGCCGATCTCACCTCTCCCCGTCGGGAGGCCCAGGGTAAATTCTAGTTGTCGGGCGCCTCAGGGGCGTTGGCGACTATCGCAATCCCCTCGCCCTCCAGCGCATTGCGCACTTCGCGCGCCAGATCGACAGCACCAGGCGTATCGCCGTGCAGGCAGATCGAGCGTGCCGCCGATTGCAGCACAGAGCCATCGATGGCCACCAGTTCACCGGACTTGGCCAGCCGCAGGCAACGGGCGATCACCGCATCCACATCATCGATTACCGCCCCGGCCTGGCTGCGCGGCACCAACAGGCCGTCGGCGGTATAGGCGCGGTCGGCATAGGCCTCGCGGATCAGCGGCATGCCAACAGCCTTGGCGGCGCGCACCTGCTGGCTGTTGTCGAGCACCAGCACCGCCATTTTGGGGTCCATGGCCTGAATGGTGGCAAAAATTCCCACGGCAAACGCCAGTTCCTCGGCCGTCTGATTGGCCAGCGCACCATGCAGCTTCACATATTCAATGGGGTGCCCGACCTCATCGGCAATGAAGCGCACCAGGAACAGCTGCTCGCGAATCTGACCCAGTAGCTGGGCGAGCGGCATCACCAGCCGGAAGCGACCGAACCGCTTGGGGTCGGCATAGCCAGGATGGGCCCCTGCCCGCACCTGACGGGCCCGGCAGACCTTCAGGATATGGCGGATGGTTGCCGCATCGCCGGCATGGCCGCCGCAAGCGATCGAGGCGCTCGAGACGATGGCGAGCAGATCGTCATCATGACCGGTGCCTTCGCCCAGATCGGCATTGAGATCGATCGCAATCATGGACTCTGGCTCCGCAGGATCTGTTGGGCATGGACCACGCTGACCGATGAAAAGGCAATATCGGTTCCGGGACGCAATTGGGCAAAGCGATCCAGGTCAGCGCTGATAATGGTGCCGATCCGCGGATAGCCGCCAGTGGGCTGGTGGTCGCGCATCAGCACGATGGGCGTGCCGTCGCCCAGTATCTGGATATCGCCCGGGACAATGGCGTCCGACGCCAGCGACAGGATGGTGGCATCGGCAAAGACGCCGCCAGCATCGGTCAGCCGCACACCCATGCGATCCAGCTGCCGTGAGATCACAAAGGGCGTGGTAACGAAGCGTTGCCGCACCGGGCTGGCGAACAGGTCAGCATGCAGACCCCAGACGAAGCGGATCGGACCGGTCTCGGCCTGCCGCGCCGTTACCGCCTGCGGCGCTGGGCCAGCAGCGTCGGCCAGTTCGAGCACGTCACCCACCTGCAACGGCCGCCCCTCAAGACCGCCGAGTCGCGCCCGGCTGCTGGTGGCCAGGCTGCCCATGATGGTCGGCAGCACTGGCGCGCCATCGAAGCGCAGATAGCCGTAATTGCCCGCCGTGCCGGGCATGACGGTCAATTCATCGCCCGCTGCCAGCGAGACGGCTCCCGGCCATTCCAGCATCAAGCCATTGTGCCGGGCATCAAAGCGCCCGCCGGCCAGGCCGACCCGGCATTGCCCGCTCTGCAGTCGCAGCCCGATGCCGGCCATGGTGATTTCAATGCCGCCGTGATCGGCGCCAGCCAGCGCGCCGGCCAGGCGGTAGGCCACACCATCCATGGGTCCCGATGCGCTGATGCCATGACGTAGCTGGCCGAACCGTCCGGCATCCTGCACCGTGGTGAGGGGTCCGGCGCGGGTAATGGCGATTGTGGCGCTCATGGCGCAACCGTGAAGCTGACGCGGTCACCTGGCGACAGCTGGGTGGGCGGCTCGGCTGCCGGGTCGAAATTGTTGAACTCCGTGCTGCCGATGACATGCCAGCCGGTCGGCAGTTCAGTGGCGGTGATTGCCGTCTGCCCGGCGGCAAACAACACTGTGCCAGCGGGCACCATCGGCCGGACCTCGGTGCGGCGCGGCAGCACCAGCGCCTCGGCGTGCAGCCCGCAATAGACAAAGCCCGGCGCGAAGCCGGTGGCCAGAACCCGCAGCGGCGCGCCATTGTGCGCGGCGATGAACGCTGCAGGCCGCAGCTTGAGGGCAGCGGCAACCGAATCGAAGTCGGGGCCGTCAAAGCGTATGGGGATGGTCCATTCGCGTCCGGGCGGCGGTGCGGCAGCGGCCAGCGCGTAGAGACGCAGCCGCAACTCTGCGGCGATATCGGCTGCCGCTGCCGTCAGCGGATCATAGCGCAGCAGCACCGACACCAGACTGGGTGCCACTTCGACCACGCCGGGCACGGGCGCGCGCTGCAGCAGGGCCACCAGCGCGATTGCCGCCCGGTTGGCAGAATCGGTCAACGCCGTACCGAAGCGCACCAATAAAGCGGCGTCGCCCAGCGGTGCGATGGTCGGCGTGGGGAATGTATCGGTGACAGACGAACCGGTCACGAGGCGGCCTCCTGGGCGCAACATGCGGCTAGTCCTGTCGGACCAGCCCGGAGCAGTCAATCCGGTCGATAAGCCAAGGAACTCTGCCGGGCTCGGAAGACCGTTTGTCAGTGCCGCA
This sequence comes from Devosia sp., assembly GCF_030689745.1. Taxonomy (GTDB): domain Bacteria; phylum Pseudomonadota; class Alphaproteobacteria; order Rhizobiales; family Devosiaceae; genus Devosia; species Devosia alba. The sequence continues at coordinate 10,013 of NZ_JAUYGL010000179.1, read as the reverse complement.
ATCGCCGCGCGATATTGGCTAGATTAACCTGCCGGGTCGGTGCGTTGTGCGGCGCTTAATTGGGGTCTTTGCCCTCCTGTTCGACGACAGCATCAAACAGCTGCCGTGCCTGCCCGGCGCCAATTGCCTCAATGGCAACGGTGGCGATGGCAGCGAACAATTCTGCAATTTCCTGGGGATCGGTGATTTCGGCGTCGTCGTCTTCTACGTCGGCGTTGATCAGAGTAAACACAATAACGCGCCTCCAAAGGTAGCCAATAGAGGCAGTGTGCCGCGATTCCTGTTACGGAACAAATAATGAAGTTTGGTGCGTTGGCACTGTCAGACGATTGCCATCAAGGTCAGCGACGCTTATTCTTCGTCCGCTTCAAGTTTCTCGACATAGGCTTCGATTTCCTCAAAGGTCGCCGAGAACGGCAGCGGCTTGTCCCCGAAAATCACCTTGAAGCTCTCGTCCTCACGAATGGCGTGGCCGCCCTTGCCCATCTTGGCCGTCAGCTTCTCGGCCGTCAGAATGGTCAGGCCATGGCGACCGGCAATGCGCTTCAGCCGGCGCATCTTTGACGCTTCAAATTCCTTGCGGCTCACAGGCAGTTCCTATCTCGAAATCGGCGTCTGCAGCGTCGCCAGTGTTAGGGGCGCGCGCGCGGGGCACAGATACATGATCGCACCGGACCGGTCCAGACGGCCCGGTTGACCCGTCAATCTTCAGCGCAGCGATCAATAGGCCCGCCGACCGCTTCCTGCTAGACCAATGTCACTGGACGGTGTGCCGTGGTGCGCCGTCCCTGGCAACCGCACATCCATGCGGCCCCTCCCCGCGCGCAGAACAGGTTGCATAATGTGCTTTTCCGCTCCGGTCAGTTTCACCACTGGCCTCGTGATTTCGACGATCGGTATATTGGCCGTCAGGCAGGCCCGACAGCCCGAGATGCGGCTATTCGCAGCGGTGCCGTTGCTGTTTGGCATTCAGCAACTGACTGAGGGCTTCATCTGGCTGGCGCTGGCCAAGACAGAGGCCAGTTCCGAACTGTACGGGCTCGCTCAGTTCTACGCCTTTTTCATCGGCGTCCTCTGGCCGATCCTGTTCCCCCTCAGCCTGATGCTGTTGGAGCCCCACAAGACGCGTCGCCGCCTGATGGGCGGTCTGCTGGTTCCGGGCGTGGGGATCGCCATCTACACCCTGGTGGTGATGGGGCTATATGGCTTCTCGGTCCAGGTGGAGCATCAATGCCTGGTCTACCAGAATCCCGCGGGCACCTGGCCGGGCATGGAGATGGTGTATTTGCTGGTGGTTTGCGGGGCGTTCTTTATCGCCAGCGATCATCGCCTGCATTGGATCGGCGTCGCCAATCTCGCCGGCTTCGGCTTTGCCGCCAGCTTTTTTGCCCTGAACCTGCCCTCGGTGTGGTGCTTCTGCGCGGCCGTGCTCAGCAGCCTGATCTACTGGTATGTGCGCAGTATGCCGGCTGGCGCGTCGCAGGTCGTCGCCGAGCACCCATAGTGGCTTGGCGCAGACAGTTTCTACCGATGCAAGATGGCGGGTGGGGAGGGATTCGAACCCCCGGGACGCTTGCACGCCCGCCGGTTTTCAAGACCGGAGCAATCGACCACTCTGCCACCCACCCGTGAGGTGAGCCTTTAGCGGCAGAGTGGCGGACTGTCCAGTGGATCAGGGGATCAGAACGACCGAGCCGGTGGTTTGCCGGTCTTCGAGCGCCCGATGGGCCTCTTCAGCCTGGGCCAGCGGGAAGCTGTGCTTGATTTGCACCTTGATCGAGCCGTCCGCAACGGCTGCAAACAGCGCCTTGGCGCCGGTGAGAAGCTCGGTGCGCTGGCTGTAATAATGCACGCCGGTGGGGCGGGTCACATAGAGCGAGCCCTTGCGGGCCAACACCGTGATGTCCGGAATGGCGACGACGCCCGAGGCATTGCCAAAGCTGACCATCAGCCCGCGAGGCCGCAGACAATCGAGCGACTTGTCGAAGGTCGCTTTGCCCACCCCGTCATAGACGACATCAACGCCACGCCCATTGGTGAGTTCGCGCACCTTGGCGGAAAAGTCTTCGGTATTGTAATTGATGACATGGTCGCAGCCATGCGCCTTGGCAAGCGCGGCTTTCTCGTCGCTTCCTGCGGTGCCAATGACGGTGGCGCCCAGCGCCTTGGCCCATTGAGTGGCGATCTGCCCGGTACCGCCGGCGGCGGCGTGCCAGAGAATGGATTCGCCCTTGGCCAGCGGCCAGGTCTGGAACAGCAGATAGTAGGCCGTCAGGCCCTTGAGCAGGATGGCGGCGGCGGTCTGGTCGTCGATGGCATCGGGAACGGGCACAATGCGGTCAGCGGCGATCAGGCGTTCGCCGGCATAGGCGCCGATCACGCCCTGATAGGCAACGCGATCGCCGATCTGGAAATCACTGACACCATCGCCGAGCGCGGTGATCACCCCGGCCGCTTCATTGCCGGCCACAAATGGAGTTTGCACCGGATAGAGACCCGAGCGCTGGTAGGTATCAATGAAATTGAGACCAATCGCGGTCTGGCGCAGCGCGACTTGGCCGGCACCGGGCGCCCCGACGGCGTGCTCCTCAAAGCTGAGCACTTCGGGGCCGCCCGTGTGATGGACGAGAACTGCCTTGGTCATTTCTTGCCTTTCGGTTTGCGTGGCGCCGATTTCGGCCGGGCCTGGGACTTGGCCGCTGCGGTGCTCTTGGGGCGCGGCCCGGTGACAGCCGCGATGCCCTCCTGCCCGGCGACGGCACCCGTCGCGCCGGTAAACGGGGTCGCCTTGGCCCCGGCGTGCTTGGCAGCGTGCCGGTTCTTGGCGAAGATGTTGATCGCTTCGACCATCACCGAGAAGCCCATCGCAGAGTAGATGAAGCCCTTGGGAATATGGAAGCCCAGGCCGTCTGCCACCAGCGTCACGCCGATCAGCAGCAGGAAGGCCAGGGCCAGCATCTTGGTGGTGGGATGATCAGCAACGAATTTGGCGACCGGACCCGACGCCACGAACATCACACCGACCGCCACAACAACGGCAGCGATCATCACTTCGACATCATCGGCCATGCCGACGGCGGTGACGATCGAATCGATGGAGAACACCAGATCGATGACAATGATCTGACCGATAATGGTGGCAAAGGCTGCCCGCGCCTTGGCGGCCATCTCGGCTTCGTGCGGCTCCTCAATGGCGGCGTGCATTTCGTGGGTGGCCTTGTAGACCAGGAAAATGCCGCCGGCGATCAGGATGATATCCTTCCACGACAGGTCCAGGCCGAAGGCCGAGATGGCGGGCTGTGTCAGGCTGATGATCCAGCTGATTACCAGCAGCAGCAGGATGCGGAATACCAGCGCCAGCGCCAGACCGAGCTTGCGGGCGCGATCGGCCTGTTCCTTGGGCAGACGCGACACCAGCACCGAGATGAAAATGATATTGTCGATCCCCAGCACGATTTCCATGACCGTCAGGGTTCCAAAAGCAATCCAGGCGTTGGGATTAGCCAGCAATTCAAGCATCGTCGACTCCGTGCCGCAACTGTGCGGTTGCCCATCTCTAGGGTGTTCTAGCCGCCGACAAAAGCTGTCGCAGCGGAGTTTTTCCCGGTTTCGGCCTTGCGCAGTCATAAGTGGTCGTCCCATCGCTGGCATCGACCCGCCCTGAGATGATAACCTAGGCAGCAAAAGCTCTGGAAAGACACCCCATGGATTCGTTCACCCCGCTCACCGCCGCCCTGGGCGGCAGCCTGATTGGTCTGGCCACCGCCGTCTTGTGGCTGGGCAATGGGCGCATTGCCGGCATTTCCGGTATTTTCGGCCAAATGCTGCCGCCAGCCCAGACCGTGGTGTGGCGCCTGGTGTTCGTCATCGCCATGGTGAGCGCCACATTTGTGGCGGCCCGCCTGCTGCCCGGCATTGGCATGGGTGGCGACGTCCCTGCTGCGCTGGTCGAGGCGCCTGCTGCCTGGGGCATCCCAACGCCGGTGTGGCTGGCGATTGCCGGCCTGCTGACCGGCATTGGCACCAAGATCGGCAATGGCTGTACCTCGGGCCACGGCGTGTGCGGCCTGGCCCGCTTGTCCCGCCGCTCGCTGGTGGCGGTCCTGGTTTTCTTCGGGGTGGCCATGCTCACCGTTGCCGTGACAGGAATCGTCTGATGGCCAATCTCAAACTGCCCTATCTGGCAACGGCGGCGCTGAGCGGCGCGCTGTTCGGCGCCGGTCTCTATGTTTCGCAAATGGTCGACGCCAGGAAAGTGCTGCGCTTCCTTGATGTTACTGCCATTCCCTCAGGTGGCTGGGACCCCAGCCTGGCCTTCGTCATCGTCCCGGCCATTGTCATCATGTTCCTGGCCGTGCAGTTGAGCCGCCAACAGCAGGCGCCGCTGTTCGATGTGGAATTTCACGAGCCTGAATATGCGCACATTGACCGGCGCCTGATTGGTGGCGCGGCGCTGTTCGGCATTGGCTGGGGCATGGCCGGCATCTGCCCGGGCCCGGCCCTGTCGCTGATCGCCTTTGTGCCGGATGGGCTGTGGATATTTCTGGTGGCCATGCTGATCGGCTCCTATGCGGGCAGCCTGATCGTGCCCAGTGGCCACGCCAAGCGGCTGGCAGACGCCAGATGAGCCGGTTCAGCGCTGATGCCATTGTCGTGGGTGGCGGGCTGGCCGGGATGGCGGCAGCCATTGCTGTTGCCAAGGCCGGCTTGCGCACCATCCATCTGGCCCCTACTGCCCCACCCGATCGCCGCACCTCGGCGCTGATGATGCCCAGCGTTGAGTATTTGCGCCGCGCCGGCCTAGTCGAGAGTCCCGAGGCGCTCGGCCAGGCACTGACCCAGATCCGCATCATCGATGCGACACGGCGGTTGATCCGGGCACCTGAAACACTGTTTGACGCCACCGAAATCGGGCTTGCAGCGTTCGGCTGGAATTTGGCCAATAGCCGGCTGCTGGAGCGTTTTCACGCGGTGGCGGCAACGCTGGTCAATCTGCAAACCCATCCCCTCGGCGCTACCGCCCTGCAGCGTCTTGATGATGGCTGGTCGGTGACGCTCAGCGACGGCACAACTCAGACCGCCCCGCTGATCGTGGGGGCCGACGGCAAGAAGTCACTGGTGCGCAGCGCCGTCGGCCTACGCACCAGCGAACGCCAGTTCAGCCAGTCGGCGCTGGTGTGCGACCTCGAGCTGGGGCGGCCCATTGGCGGCACCTCGATAGAGTTCCACTATCCGCAGGGGCCGTTCACCCTGGTGCCGGCGGGCGGCAATCGGGCCAATCTGGTGTGGATCGATGACGCGGACGTCTTGCGGGCGGCTCAAGCGGGCGGCGAAGCACAGTTGCTGGGCCAGTTTGCCGAGAAATCGCAGCGCCTGTTCGGCAGCATTGCCATGGCAACGCCCTCCTTCGTCTTCCCGCTCAGCACCCTCAGCGTGGCCAGTGCCGGCCTTGGTGGCGTGGTGCTGACCGGCGAGTCGGCGCACGCCTTCCCCCCCATTGGCGCCCAGGGGCTCAATCTGGGACTGCGTGATGTGGCTGATCTGGCTGAAGTCTTGGCCGGGGTTGACCGCTCAAAGCCCGACTGGGCGATGACCGTCAGTGCCGACTATGCCAGCCGTCGTGCCGCCGACCTGGTGCGCACGGGCGGGCTGGTGGATACCCTGTTCCGCTCGCTGCTGGCCGACATGATCCCGGCGCAAGCCTTGCGCGCCGGCGGGCTATGGGCGCTCAAGCTGGCGCCAAGCCTGCGTCGGCAGGCTTTTGACGTCGGCATGGGGCGTCGCTAAACCATTTACCCTTGCGGCTGACGCGGCGCGGTCGCCAGCAAAAAGGGCGCGGTTGCCCGCGCCCTTTTTCGACAATTCCATCAGACTGGCCGGACTTACTGGGCAGCTGGCGCTGGCGTTTCGGCGTCTGGCACTGGCGGGGTTTCCAACTGCTTGCGCAGTTCTTCCGCACGGTCCTGCAGTACCTGCTCAAGCGCGTCCTCACCCGAGGTTTCCTTGCGGAACTCGTCAAAGGTGATCGCCGCGTCACCATCATAGGTGGCGGTGAAGCCGGCCAGGTCGATCTCGATGGTCAGATCCTGGTTCTGGCGGTTCTTGGCGGTCAGCTTGAGCGTGCTGCCCTTCTTGAGCGAATTGACATACTGCTCGTTGATCACCAGCTGGGTGGCGCATGAGGTCGGGTCGCACAGCATATATGGCACGCGGACGGGCTTGGAGCCGTCGATCTGCCAGGTCAGGCCGAACGGCAGCAGCACGCCCAGTGGCACGGCGGCAACGGCGAGCAGGCGGCTTTCCTGACCCGGATCATCGCGCAGCAGGAACGAGCCGAGGAACTGACCATTGGCCAGGATCACCTGGCGCATGATGCAGGCCTTCTGGCCATCGGGCAGCGGATCGCAAACCTTCAGCCAGTTGGTGGAGGGCGCAGCGGCGCCGTCCGTGGTCGCGGCAGCGGCATCAGCTTCCGGCGCTGCGGCATCAGCCGGCGCTTCGGTGGCCGTTGCGTCCGGAGCGGGCGTTGCTTCTTGAGCGAAGGCCGACAGCGGGGACAGCATGAGCGCAGCCACCGCAAAACCGGCGACGAGGGGTTTCCTGAAGTTCATAGAATTTCCTTGGCTTCCTTGGCGGTCCCGGTGACTTGGCGCCACCCTTTAGAGTTGAACTGCCCTTCAAGTGCTTAATTCGGGCAATAGCATGACCAATCCCTCATGCCAAAGCATTATGGCGAGACAGGGTTTACGGCGGCGCCTCACGCAATGTTGTCGACCAGTCGTGCTAGGCGGGACAAAATCGCCGCCGCGCCCTTGAGCCGGTCATTGGGCGTGGGCCAATTGCGGGAGAACACAAGTTTCTGATCGGGCTTGATGCGCACCTGGTTGGCTGGATCACTGACCATCTTGACCAGTCCGGCGGGATTGGCAAACTCATTATTGCGCAGGGTGATGACCGCACCCTTGGGACCGGCATCGACCTTTTCCACATTGGCCTGCCGACACAGCGCCTTGACCAGGATCACCTTGAGCAGGGCTTCCACCTCTTCGGGCAACGGGCCGAATCGGTCGATCAGTTCGGCGCCGGCGGCGTCGATATCGCGAATATCGGTCAGATCACCAAGGCGACGATAGAGCTGCATGCGCAGCTGCAGGTCGGGCACATAGTGTTCGGGAATCATGACCGGCATGCCCAGCGAAATCTGTGGGCTCCACTCGTTCTTGTCCTCGTAATCGGCGTCGCCATTCCTCAGGTTGGCCACGGCCTCCTCCAGCATGGCCTGATACAGCTCGTAGCCGACTTCGCGGATATGGCCGGACTGTTCGTCGCCCAGCAGATTGCCGGCACCGCGAATGTCGAGATCGTGGCTGGCCAGCTGGAAGCCGGCGCCCAGGCTTTCCAGCGATTGCAGCACGCCCAGCCGGCGTTCAGCGGTGTCGGTGAGCTTGCGATCCGGCGGCACGGTGAACAGCGCATAGGCGCGCGCCTTGGCGCGCCCGATACGGCCACGGATCTGATACAGCTGGGCCAGGCCGAACTGGTCGGCCCGATGCACGACCAGGGTATTGGCATTGGGAATGTCGAGCCCGGATTCCACAATGGTGGTGGCCACCAGCACGTCGAATTTGTTGTCGTAGAACGCGTTCATCACGTCGTCGAGCTCGCCCGGCGCCATCTGGCCATTGGCCACCACGAAGCTGACCTCGGGCACCTGTTCCTTGAGGAACTCGACAATGTCGCCCTGGTCGCGAATGCGCGGCACCACGTAAAAGCTCTGGCCGCCGCGATATTTTTCGCGCAATAGCGCCTCGCGTACGGACAGGGCGTCAAATGGCGAAATGAAGGTACGAATGGCCAGACGATCCACCGGTGGCGTTGCCAGCAGCGACAGGTCGCGCACCCCGGTCAGGGCCATTTGCAGCGTGCGCGGAATGGGGGTCGCGGTCAGCGTCAGCACGTGCACGTTGGCCTTGAGATCCTTGAGGCGTTCCTTGTGGCCAACGCCAAAATGCTGCTCTTCGTCGATGATAAGCAGGCCCAAGTCGCGGAACTTGATGGTCTTGCTGAGCAGGGCATGAGTGCCGACAACGATATCGACCTGCCCGTCTGCCAGCCCTTCTTTCGTCGCCTTGAGCTCGGCCGAGCCGACCATGCGCGAGGCCTGGCGCACGCGCACTGGCAGACCCGCAAAGCGTTCCGAGAAAGTCTTGAAATGCTGGCGCGACAGCAGGGTGGTGGGCACCACCACGGCCACCTGCTTGCCGCTCAACGCCACGGCAAAAGCCGCGCGCAGCGCCACTTCGGTCTTGCCAAAGCCGACATCGCCGCACACCAGCCGGTCCATCACCCTGCCCGAAGTCACGTCATCAAACACCGCCGAAATGGCGGCCATCTGGTCTTCCGTTTCTTCATAGGGGAAGCGCGCGACGAACTCGTCATAGGCGCCGGGATTGATCTCGATCACGTCGGCACGGGTCAACTGACGCGCTGCAGCAATCTTGATCAATTGCTCCGCCATTTCGCGGATGCGCTGTTTGAGCTTGCCTTTCTTGGCCTGCCAGGCCACGCCGCCCAGCTTGTCGAGCGTGGTATTGCCTTCGTCCGAGCCATAGCGGGTCAGCAGCTCGATATTCTCCACCGGCAGGTAGAGCTTGGTGTCGCCACCATATTCGAGTTCGACGCATTCATGCGGCGCGCCGCCAGCCTCGATGACCTTGAGACCCAGAAAGCGACCAATGCCGTGATCGACATGGACCACCAGATCGCCAGCGGCGAGACTGGCCGCTTCGGTCAGCGCATCACTGGCCTTGCGCTTGCGCTGCGGGCGCAGGATGCGCTCGCCCAGAATGTCCTGTTCGGACAGCACCAGCAGATCTGCGGTGGCAAAGCCGCTTTCGAGGGGCAACACCACCAGCGAGGTCGTGGCGGCGCTGGTGGTTTCGGCATCGCGCCAGTTTTCCGCCAGCCGCGGATTGGTCAGGCCATGGTCCTTGAGCACCTGGGCCATGCGGTCACGGGTACCGGTGCTCCAGCAGGCGACGACAGTGCGCCGCCCCGCCTTGCGCTCGGCCAATAGCCGCTCGACGACGGACTGGAACAGATTGGTGTCGGTGGCCTGCCGTTCAGCAGCAAAGCTGGGGGCGATGTGTCCACCGGCATCGTCGTTTCCCTTGGTGCCCGGCGCCATGAACTGGGAGAGCTGGATCACCGAGGCGCCCGCCAGCGCATAGGGATGGGCGTCAACGGCGTATAGCAGTTCCGGCTTCACAGGCTTGTAGGGCGCGCCGGTTCCGGCCACCTGCGGCGTCAGCCGGGCTGCCTCGCGCGCGTCATAATAGTCGCGGATTTGCGCCACGCGATCGGCATAGGCCTCGCTGGCCTGCTCGTCGAACACGAAAGGCGCGTCGCCAACATAGTCGGCCAGAACATCGAGATGCTCGTAAAAGAAAGGCAGCCAGTGTTCGGTGCCCGAATAGCGCGCGCCGCCGCTGATAGAGGCGTACAGTGTATCGCCCGCCGTATTGCCCCCAAAAGTCGCGGTATAGTTTTGCCGGAAGCGTTTGATGGTCGCCTCGGTCAGCACCACTTCGCTCATCGGTGTCAGGGCGATGGATTTCAGCGTGCCGGTAGTGCGCTGGCTGTCGGGATCAAAGGTGCGGATCGATTCGAGCTGGCTGCCGAAGAAGTCAAAGCGCAGCGGCGCTTCGGCGCTGGCCGGGAACAGGTCGATCAGCCCGCCGCGCACCGCAAACTCGCCGCTTTCGCGCACGGTCGGCACGCGCAGATAGCCATTATTGGCGGCCCAGGCGATCAGCCGGTCACTATCGACCACCTGCCCGGATTTGGCCGAAAAGGACATGCCGGCCACGGTGTCGCGGGGCGGCAGCTTCTGCACCAGCGCATTGACGGCGGTCAGCACTATCGCGCCGGTCACCGCGCCCGATGCCAATGCCGACAGCGCCGTCATTCGGGCCGAAATGGTAATGGCGGTTGGCGAGACACGGTCGTAGGGC
>NZ_JAUYGL010000174.1 GCF_030689745.1 Devosia sp. | reverse complement strand
ATCCTCTGGCAGCGACCAGTCGGCAAAGCCGCGTGAATGGTCGACGGCTATTATTCGGCCGTCGTCAAAGTGTTGCGAGCCAATGGCTTTCGCTACCTGACCCATGCGAAAGGGTCTCATGAAAAGTGGACGAATGCTCAGGGCATAATCCTGATCATACCACGCAACCTGATGAGCCGGCACACCGCAAATGCCATTCTGCGGGACTCTGGCAGCAGCACGAAGCTCTAAGGTTTTGGCCGCTTTGCCCCATTCATGTCCCATTCAGCAATCTCCTCCTATGTTGCTGCCATGAAAACCTTGACCTCAAAAATCCTTGCGCCGGTCGCCGTCGCGCTGGCCATTGGGTTGGCCGGCGCCGCTCCGGCCAATGCGCAGGCATGTCTCGATAACCGCCAGATCCAGGAGGCGGTGGCGTCGGGGCAGATCATGTCGCTTGATGCCGTGCTGGCGGCGGCCGGCATAGACGGCAGCGCCAAAATCCTCAATGTTGCGGTGTGTGACGAGGGCGGCCGACTCGTTTATCACATCGGCGTATTGGAGGCCTCGGGCGCGGCGCAGAACCTGGTTCTGCCGGCGCAGTAGACTCAATTCCTGCATGTGGGGGCCAGGCAATGCGCATTCTCGTTGTCGAAGATGACGTCAATCTCAATCGCCAGCTGAAAGAGGCGCTGACCGAAGGCGGCTATGTCGTCGATGTGGCCTTTGATGGCGATGAAGGCCACTTTCTGGGCGATACCGAACCCTATGACGCCATCGTGCTCGATATCGGCCTGCCGCAAATGGACGGCCTGTCGGTGCTGGAAAGCTGGCGCCGCAATGGCAAGACCACGCCGGTGCTGCTGCTGACGGCGCGTGACCGCTGGAGCGACAAGGTACAGGGCATCGATGCCGGCGCCGACGACTATGTCGCCAAGCCGTTCCACATGGAAGAGGTGCTGGCGCGCATTCGCGCCCTGGTGCGCCGGGCTGCCGGGCTTGCCTCCAACGAAATTGTCTCGGGCGCGGTGCGGCTCGATGCCCGCTCGGGCAAGGTGACGGTGGAGGGCCAGTCGGTCAAGCTGACCAGCCACGAACTGCGCCTGCTCAGCTATCTGATGCATCACAAGGGCAAGGTCATTTCGCGCACCGAACTGACCGAGCACCTCTACGATCAGGATTTTGACCGCGACAGCAACACCATCGAGGTGTTTGTCGGGCGGCTGCGCAAGAAGCTGCCCGAGGACTGCATCCAGACCGTGCGCGGGCTGGGCTACCAGATCGCGGAAGACTGATCGCCCTGTCCATGCGCAAGGGCTCGATCGCCGCATCGCTGTTCTGGTTATCGGCCGGCTGGCTGATCGTGGCGCTGGTCACCACCGGCTTTCTGCTGACCGACCTGTATTCGCGGGCGCTCGATCGCTCATTGTCGGAAACGCTCAATTTCCATATTGAGAGCCTGGCCGGGGCACTGCTGGAAACCGGCGATCCGCAAAGCCAGGCCATTGCCCTGACCGATCCCCGCTTCGGCCGCCCGCGTTCGGGCTGGTATTGGGTGATCCGTGATGTTGACGGCACGCTGTACAATCTGTCGCCCTCGGTGGTCGGGATCGAAATGCCCGACATTGCCGGGCCGGCCAGCCCGACCGGACGCGCCAGCACCGTGATGGACGATGCGTTCGGCACCAGCCTGCGCGTGATCGAGCGCACGGTGACGCTGGGGCCGCGCTCCTACGAAATCGCGGTCACCGGCAATCTCAGCGAAATCCTTGAACTGGTCGGCGATTTTCGCGGCCAGGCATTCATCGTGCTGGGGGCGGTGGGGGTCATGCTGGCCATGATGAGCTTTATCGTCGCCCGTTTCGCCATGCGCCCGATTGCCCGGCTGAGTGCGGCCATTGAAAGCGTGCGCGAGGGCGACAGCGCGGCGGTTACCGGCAGCTATCCGCGTGAAATCGCGCCCCTGGCCGAAGAGGTCAACGAATTGCTGCGCTCCAATACCCAGATCATTGAACGCGCCCGCAGTCAGGTCGGCAATCTGGCGCATGGCCTGAAAACCCCGATCGCCGTGTTGCGCAATGAGGCGGCCGCCACCCAGGGTGCACTGGCCAGCGTGGTGCTGGCCGAAAGCGACAAGATGAGCACCATTGTCGGCAGCTATCTGGAGCGGGCGCGGCTGACGGCCCGCACCGCCGTGGTTGGCAAGAAAACCAACGCCGTGGCAATCATCACAAGGCTGATCCGGGTGATGGGCAAGATCCACCCCGAGGTCAGCGTTACCCTGCAGCCTGTCGACCCGGCGCTGCCGTGGTTTCGTGGCGACGAATCCGATCTCGAGGAGATCGCCGGCAATCTGCTCGACAATGCCTGCAAGTGGTCGGCGGGGCAGGTGGAGGTGCGGCTGGAGGCCGAACGCGGCGAGGTCGGCAGCAATCTGGTGATCCGGATCGACGACAATGGAGCCGGTCTGAGCGAGCAGGACGCCCACAAAGTGTTGCGTCGCGGTGTCAGACTGGACGAGAAAACGCCCGGCAGCGGCTTGGGGCTCGATATCGTCAAGGAACTGGTAGATGTATATGGTGGCACGTTGACCCTGCAACGCTCGGCGCTGGGCGGCCTGCTGGTCGAGCTGCGCCTGCCAACAGCGCGCCAGGGCGGTGGCCCAGCGGCAGCCGGATGACGCATTTTCGCCGTATTGCCGCAACAAGAGCCTTCCAACCCTTCAGAGACCTGACCCCATGAACCGTTTCGCCATCATTGCCACCCCCGTTATCGCCCTGACCCTGGCAGCGTGCGCCAGCACAGGATCGAACCAGGTGGTACAGGCACCGGTTGCCGCCGCCGCGCCAGTCTTTGCGGCTCCCCTGGTTGCCAGCCCGGCCCAGACCACCCAGCAGGCCCTGGCCACCACCAGCGTCTCGAACGGCTTTGTCGATCCCGCTGCGCTGGCCTTGATGTCGGCTGCCGACTCGGCTGCCGCCAACACGGCCCAGTTCTATGCGCTGCAGTTCGGCCGCCCCGGCGCGCCACGCGCCTGGTCGGGTGACAAGGGCACCACGGGCTCGGTTGCGGTTGGCCCCTATGTCCGGGTCAATAATCTCGATTGCCGCGATTTCACCCACACCGTCAAAGTCGGTGGCCGCGAATTCGTCAAGAAGGGCACGGCCTGCCGCGAACAGAACGGCAATTGGATGGTCGAAAAAGGCGCTGCATAACCGCCAGACTCTCGCCCGGGCGGTACGGATTATTTACTAACGGGCGCTAGGCTTGGGGCAAGATAGTTCCCAACCGACTGCTTACATGTCCCAAGCTGCCAATCGAACCGACCCGCCAGCTCCGGCTGCCAAATCTGCCACGCGTGCTGCGCGCCCGGCGGTGAAGCCATTTGCCGGGATGCTTGACGCGATCATCGTTGAAGATCCGGTGACGTTCTCGTTTCCGGGGTCGCTGCGTCGCAGCAATGTCGTGGCGGGCTGGACCTGGGTCTGCCGCGACCTTTGTGCCGATATCATTTCACCCGAGCAACTGGTTGATGGCAGCCTGACGGCCGCCTGGCTCGGGCCGCAAATGCCCGAGATCATGACCCGCATGACAGCCGGGCTGGCGGCAGCCGAAGCCGATCCCGAAGCCAATCGTCGTCTGCGCGCCATGCTGGGCAGCGACGACGCCCGCGCCGCCCTGCCGCAATTGCTCAACGCGCTGCGCAGTCGTCCCCTGCTGGCCAAGGCGACAGCATTTGGCAAAGCCATCAACACCATTGGCGAGGATGCCGCGCTGGGCACTGCGTTGCAATCCATGCCGCTGAACGATCCGCCGCTGGCCGCACTGCTGTTCCACGCCGCCATGCGCCAGATCGCCAACCCGACCCGCCTCATCACCACCATCATCAAGCTCTCGGGCAGCGCCAACGAAGTCGCCGTCGCGCGCAGCGGCTTCGGGCCGGTGGTTGACGCCATGCTGGCGCATGCGCAAAACCAGATCCACCTGCTGCAACCGGCCGGCGCCTTTGCCGACATTGATCTGATCTGTCGCGGCCTGTACCGGTTTCACCGGCTGGTGCGCGCCCTGACCGGCTATATCGAGTTCGAGCGTGGCAGCCAGTGGGCCGCCAATCTCTCAGCGCTGACCAAACAGGTTTCCGAACGCATCGAGCCGCGCCTGCGCGAAGTGGTGCCCGATCTCAATCAGGCGCTGCGCCGCGGCCGCGATCCCAAGGCCGACCGGCTCGACAATGACAAGATCCTGGCCGCCATCAGCGGGGTCTATCTGCTGGCGACAGTGCGCGAATGCCGCGCCTCCATGGCGTTGAACGCGGTGTTCGACCAGGCCTGGAGCCAGTCGGCCGAGGCGCTCGAAATGCAGTTGCAGCGCAACCTCGATCTGGTGCGGCAGCACCCGACCGACCCGGTGATTGCCGCGCGCCTCGATGCCGGCATCAAGATGGCCGAAGTGCGCTTCAACCCCGAATATGCCGAAACACTGCGCCGCGCCCGGGCCTCGGCCGAACGCAGCAGCTAGTTTCCAGCGCCGCGATAGGGCGCCGTCAGTCGCACCGGAATGGCCCGGCCCTGTTCCCGCACCGCGGCAGTGCGACCGGCCCGGGCGAAGGGCGCCGCAAGCAGCGCAATGCTGCCGTTCTCGACCGCCCGCAACACCACGCCAATTGCGGCCTGTGGATCGGCGC
>NZ_JAUYGL010000167.1 GCF_030689745.1 Devosia sp. | reverse complement strand
TCCCGTATCGCGCGTCGCGCCACGCCTGCCCGGATGAACCGATTTGGCCCATCGAATCGATTCCCTATAACCATGAACCGCTCTACTGGCAACGGTCCCGAATATCCCAACGTTAACGGATTGGATTGCGCGACGCCAGCGGTCAGATGGAAAATGATCGCATCCGTTCCCCCGACGGGGTTTCGTAGCGCAGCTTGCAAGCGCAACAAGCATGCTTCCCGCCAAGCGCTCGCTGCATCGCACATGAGCGGCGGAAAATACCATTTGCAATCATTCTAGCTTCTGGGTCAAAATTGAACACCAGGGAGGAAGATTGACTTTATGTCAGCGCACATGACTGGGGCTGCTGAGCGGTCGGCGATTGCAGAGGAGGACCTGCTGCGGGCTCGCCTCTATCGCCTGCTCGCACGCTTTCTCGCGCGTCCTCCGAGCCGCGAGGAACTCGCGCTGGCTGCCGCGATGAGCGGCGACCATTCCGAGCTTGGCAAGGCGGTTCAGGCCTTTAGCGAGGTTGCGGCGCGCCAGGGCGAGGACGGCGTGGCGCAGGAGTTCCACGATCTGTTCATCGGACTGGGCCGCGGCGAACTGCTTCCATACGAGTCCTACTATCTGACCGGCTTCTTGCACGAGAAGCCGCTCGCCCAGCTGCGCCGCGACATGGAGGCGCTGGGAATCGCCGGCGATGAATCGTCCCCCGAAACCGAGGATCACATCGCCGCGCTCATGGATATGATGGCCGGACTGATCGAGGGCAGCTTCGGCGCGCCGGCCGATATTGCGACGCAAAAGAAATTTTTCGACCACCATGTCGGCTCGTGGGCGAAGCATTTCTTTCGCGAGCTGGAAGGCGCCAAGTCCTCGGTGCTCTATGCGACGCTGGGTCAGGTTGGCCGGGTCTTCATGGACATCGAGGAAGTCGCTTTTTCAATGGATTAGAAGAATTTTGTAAGTTACGGATATTTAAGGCATAACGAGCAAATGGAATGAAGACCGTAAAGACAATTCGAGGAAGGAGGAGCTAACGATATGGCAAGCCAGAAAGAGCGGACGGATACCGATCGCCGCAGCTTCCTGAAGCTCGCCGGTCTCGGCACCGTGGCCGGGGGCGTTGCCCTCGTCGCGGGCGAGAAGGCGGCCAAGGCGGCGGCGGAAAAGCCGTCGAAGGGTTTGGGGTATCGGGAGACCGAGCACGTCAAGACATTCTATGAAACCGCGCGGTTCTGATCTGCGGGTTCTCCGTTGCGGGGAACCGGCGGCAACCGTGCAATCGGTTTTGGGAGGAACATGCGATGCTTAGGAAGAAGACTGGCGGGGTAGCATCCGGCCCCCGGCTGTCATCTGCCTTGACGCAGCTGACCAACGGCGCCATCGATCGGCGCACCTTCTTGCGACGTTCGGGCCTGACCATCGGCGGCCTCGCCGCGGCGACGACCCTGTCGAGCGGCATGGTCACCAAGGCGCAAGCCCAGACGGCGCCGAGCGATAGCGTGGAGATCCGAAAATCCGTCTGCGGCCATTGCTCGGTGGGCTGCACCGTCCTTGCCGAAGTGACGAAGGGCGTGTGGATCGGCCAGGAGCCCGGGTTCGACAGCCCGTTCAACCTCGGCGCCCACTGCGCCAAGGGGGCCGCGGTGCGCGAGCACGCGCATGGCGAACGGCGGCTGAAATATCCGACCAAACTGGTCGGCGGCAAGTGGCAGCGGATTTCGTGGGACCAGGCGGTCAACGAGATCGGCGACAAGTTGTTGGAGATCCGCGAAAAGTCGGGACCCGACGCGGTCTTCTGGACCAACTCGTCCAAGATGTCCAACGAGCAGAGCTATCTGCACAGGAAGTTCATGGCGTTCTGGGGCACCAACAACACCGACCACCAGGCGCGCATTTGTCATTCGACGACGGTCGCGGGTGTCGCCAACACCTGGGGCTAAGGCGCCATGACCTACTCCTACAACGACATCCACAATTCCCGGGCGATCTTTCTGATCGGCGGCAATCCCGCCGAGGCCCACCCGGTGTCGTTGCTGCACTTGTTGCGGGCCAAGGAGGTCAACAACGCTCCGTTCATCGTGTGCGATCCGCGCTTCACCCGCACGGCCGCCCACGCCGATGAGTACGTTCGTCTGCGCTCCGGCACGGACGTGGCGCTGATCTGGGGCATCCTCTGGCACGTCTTCGAGAATGGCTGGGAGGACAAGGATTTCATCCGCCAGCGTGTCTGGGGCATGGACCAGGTCAAGGCCGAGGTGGCCAAGTGGACGCCGGAGGAGGTTGAGCGCGTTACCGGCGTGCCGGGCTCGCAGTTGAAGCGGGTCGCCAGGACGCTCGCCAACAACCGTCCCTTCACCATCATCTGGTGCATGGGCGGCACCCAGCATCATATCGGCAACAACAACGTCCGCGCCTACTGCAATCTGGGCCTTGCGCTCGGCGTGATCGGTACGTCCGGCGGCGGCACCAACATCTTCCGCGGCCACGACAACGTCCAGGGCGCGACCGACGTCGGCGGCGGCAACGATACCCTGCCGGGCTATTACGGCCTCATCGAGGGCGCGTGGAAGCACTGGGCCCGGGTATGGGGCGTCGAATACGACTACATCCTTGGCCGCTTCGCGACCGTGAAGGACAAGGAGGGCAAGGATGAGTCGATGAGCACCAAGGCCGGCATGCCGGTGTCGCGCTGGATCGACGGCGTCCTGGAGGCGAAGGAGAACATCGATCAGCCGGACAATCTGCGGGCGATGATCTATCAGGGCCACGCGCCCAACTCGCAGACGCGGATGACGGACATGAAGGAGGCGATGGAGAAGCTCGATCTCCTGGTGGTGATCGATCCCTATCCGACCGTCTCGGCCATCCTGCATGACCGCACCGACGGCGTGTACCTGCTGCCGGCGGCGACCCAGTTCGAAACCGTCGGCTCGGTGACCGCCTCCAACCGCTCGCTGCAGTGGCGCGAGAAGGTCATGGAGCCGATGTTCGAGTGCAAGACCGACCAGGAGATCATCTACCTGTTCGCACAGAAGCTCGGCTTTGCCGACGAGTTGTTCAAGAACATCGCGGTGAACGGCACCGAGCCGGTGGTGGAAGACATCCTGCGGGAGATCAACCGCGGCATGTGGACGATCGGCTATACCGGCCAGTCGCCGGAGCGGCTGAAGCTGCACATGGCCAACCAGTACACCTTCGACAGAACCACGCTGCGCGCGGTGGGCGGTCCTGCCGACGGCGACTATTACGGCTTGCCGTGGCCGTGCTGGGGAACCCCGGAAATGAAGCATCCGGGCACTGCCAATCTCTACGACACCTCGCTGCCGGTGGCCGACGGCGGCCTGTGCTTCCGCGCCAACTTCGGCGTCGAGCGCGATGGCCAAAATCTGCTCGCCGAGGACTCCTGGCCGGTCGGCTCGGAGATCGAGGATGGCTATCCGGAGTTCACCATGGCCATGCTGAAGGAGCTCGGCTGGGATGGCGACCTCACCGCCGAGGAGCGCAGTGCCATCGAGGCGGTTGCCGGCGACAAGACGAACTGGAAGACCGACCTTTCCGGCGGCATCCAGCGCGTCGCCATCGCGCATGGCTGCGCGCCGTTCGGCAACGCCAAGGCCAGGAGTGTGGTGTGGAACTTCCCGGATCCGGTGCCGTTGCACCGCGAGCCGCTGTACTCGCCGCGGCGTGACCTCGTCGCCGATTATCCGACTTACGAGGACAGGAAGTTCTGGCGCTTGCCGGTCCTCTACAAGACGATCCAGGACCAGGACTTCTCCACGGATTTCCCGACCATTCTCACGTCGGGCCGTCTGGTGGAGTACGAGGGCGGCGGCGACGAGACCCGCTCCAACCCATGGCTCGCCGAGCTCCAGCAGGACATGTTCGTCGAGATCAACCCTTACGACGCCAACAATAAAGGTATCAGGGACGGCGAGATGGTCTGGATCCACTCTCCGGAGGGAGGCAAGGTCAATGTCATGGCCTTGCTGACCGACCGCGTGGGCAGGGGTGTCGCCTTCATGCCGTTCCACTTCGGCGGCTGGTACCAGGGCGAGGATCGGCGCTCGCGCTATCCAAGCGGGGCCGATCCCTACGTGCTCGGCGAGTCGGTCAACACCGTCACGACCTACGGTTACGACTCCGTGACCCAAATGCAGGAAACCAAGACCACGCTCTGCCGAATCGAGAAAGCATAGGGAGGACGCACAATGGCACGAATGAAGTTTCTCGTTGACGCCGAGCGCTGCATCGAGTGCAACGCGTGCGTCACCGCCTGCAAGAACGAGAACGAGGTGCCTTGGGGCATCAACCGGCGCCGGGTCGTCACCATCAATGACGGCAGTCCCGGCGAGCGGTCGATCTCGGTGGCGTGCATGCACTGCTCGGACGCACCGTGCATAGCGGTGTGCCCGGTGGATGTCATTTACGACACCGAGGAAGGCGTGGTGCTGCATTCCAAGGACCTGTGCATCGGCTGCGGCTACTGCTTCTATGCCTGCCCGTTCGGCGCGCCGCAGTTCCCGCAGGTGGGCAATTTCGGCTCGCGCGGCAAGATGGATAAATGCACCTTCTGCGCCGGCGGGCCGGAGGAGGACAACTCCGCCGCCGAGTTCCAGAAATACGGGCGCAACCGCCTCGCGGAAGGCAAGCTTCCGCTGTGCGCGGAGATGTGCTCGACCAAGGCGCTCCTGGCCGGTGACGGCGACGTCGTGTCCGCGATCTATCGCGAGCGCGTCGTTTCCCGTGGCTTCGGCTCCGGCGCCTGGGGCTGGGGCACGGCCTACGGGCAGAAGGCCGGCGGCGCCTGATCGCCAACGTTCAAAGGGGGGCGGCCGGAAGCGGCCGCCCCGACCGCCTCGGCTCAATTCGGATCGGTTTTTTGTGCAGCGGTTTCGACCTGCGGGGGCCGTTGCGGTACGCGTTGTGAGCACACTATAATTGGTTGCGGCAAACGCCGGGGTTGAGATGAAGGATGCCGTTTTTCGGCGCAAGGGTGCAGGGATGATGAATCGCGCGAATGGGCCGGCGGCGAGACCGGTTTGGCACGGCTTGGCG
>NZ_JAUYGL010000150.1 GCF_030689745.1 Devosia sp. | reverse complement strand
CGACTGAATAGCAAGCGATTGACGATGCGGCAACCGGCGCCATCGCGGAACCTGCGCCCGGTTCTCTCACGCCCACTTCCAGAATAATTTGTGCACGATCTATTTGTTTGCGATTGACACCACGTGAGACTGCCGTCATATAGATCGCACACAAATGATTTGTGTACGAGATAAATAAGGAAGATGAGGTTTCAGATGAGTAGTTTCACCACCACCGACGGAACGCGCCTGTTTTACAAGGACTGGGGAACCGGGCAGCCGATCCTCTTCGCCCATGGCTGGCCGCTATCGTCCGACGCCTGGGACCAGCAGATGCTGTTTTTCAGCCAGAACGGCTACCGCGTCATCGCCCATGACCGTCGCAGCCATGGCCGTTCCGACCAGACCTTCGAAGGCAACAATATGGATCAATATGCCGATGACCTGGCCGAATTGATCGAAGCGCTCGACCTGCATGATCTGGTCCTGGTCGGCCACTCGACGGGCGGCGGCGAAGTCGCGCACTATATCGGTCGTCACGGCACCGCCCGCATTGCCAAGGTCGTGCTTGTCGGTGCAGTTCCTCCCCTGATGCTGCAGACCGACGCCAACCCAGCCGGCACCCCACTTTCGGTGTTCGATGGCATTCGCCAGGGCACGGCAAAGAACCGCTCACAGTTCTTCTTTGACCTGACCGTGCCGTTTTACGGCTTCAACCGCGATGGCGTTGAGAGCAATGACGGCTTGCGCGAAAACTTCCGCCGGATCGGCCTGCAGGGCGGCATCAAAGGTCAGTACGACTGCATCCACGAGTTTTCCGAAATCGACTACACGCAGGACTTGCGCCGGATCGACAAGCCGACACTGATCATCCACGGCGACGACGACCAGATCGTGCCGATCGAGGCTTCGGCGCATCGCGCTGCTGACATCGTGCCCAATGCCACACTGAAGATCTATGCCAGCGGGTCCCACGGATTGGCCGAAACCGAAGCTGACCGCTTCAACGCTGATGTTCTGGCGTTCATTGGCGGCTGACCACCGCTTTCCAAGACCGAACCTATCACGCTGAAATCGAAAAGGACGTTCCCATGTACAAACGTGTCGCTACTGCTGCTGTTATCAGTGCCCTATTCTCGGGTACCGTTTTCGCCCAACCCGCCAAACCGACGGTGGTCCTAGTCCACGGTGCCTTTGCCGACTCTTCGAGCTGGGATGGCGTGGTCGAAATCCTGAGGAAGGATGGCTATGCAGTCATCGCCGCCGCCAACCCGCTGCGCAGCGTCTCGAGTGACGCGTCCTATGTCTCCGACATCGTTGGCAGCATCGATGGCCCTGTGGTGCTGGTGGGGCACTCGTATGGTGGTCAGGTCATCTCGACTGCCGCCAATGGCAATGACAACGTTCAGTCACTGGTCTATGTGGCCGCCTTCGCTCCCGACGCCGGGGAAGCCGCGGCTGATCTGGCCGGCAAGTTTCCAGGCGGCACACTCGGCGAGGCACTGGCGGCGCCGGTAACGCTCGCCGATGGTGACATCGATCTGTCCATCGATCAGGCGAAGTTCCACGATCAATTTGCTCAGGATGTTCCGGCCGAGAAAGCGGCATTGATGGCCGCCGGTCAGCGACCGATCACCGAATCCGCGCTGACGGAAAAATCCGGGGAGCCTGCCTGGAAGACCGTGCCCTCCTGGTTCATCTATGGCGACGCCGACAGGAATATCCCGGCACAGGCACTCGACTTCATGGCGGAGCGCGCCGGGTCCAGGCACACCGTCGTCGTCGAGGGCGCATCCCATGTCGTCATGGTTTCGCAGCCTCAGGCCGTGGCCGATCTTATCGAAGAGGCGGCGCAGTAATCTCTGTTTGCCACGCACCAACCATGGTCATCGCTCGTAAAGGAGCGATGACCATGCCCTATCAAAGCTTGGCGGCAACGACATTCTGCGGTTCTGACGGCACTGCTGGCGCGGTTCTGGCCGGCGGCGTTGCATCATTCGAGATATTCCTGCCGCGGGCCACGAAGTGAGCTGGCTAGTCTGACCAGTCCTGCGCTTGCCAGGCAGAGTGCACAAAACGCCCGCACTGCCGATGCGCATATTTTAGGCCCAGTAGGCACTGATGCCTAAATTTTAGGCGTTGGTTCGAAGATGGTGCAGCGGCGTATATAGACCGCACTCTCAAACGCCATAAAACCCAACGACTTAGCCTTTCGATCGGCCTTGGCATGGGGTTTGCAAGTTTTCCGGCGGTGCAACCACACACTGTTGGGAGACAACATGACAGCCGTAAACCGGATGATTGCTGGCCTGGGGCTTGGCGTGACGATGACTATGGGAGCGATGGCCGTGCCGGCCCTGGCTCAGGATGAAACGATCAAGGTTGGCGTGCTGCATTCTCTCTCAGGCACGATGGCCATTTCCGAAACCACGCTGAAAGACACCATGCTGTTCCTCATCGAGGAGCAGAACAAGAAGGGCGGATTGCTGGGCAAGCAGCTTGAAGCCGTGGTAGTCGATCCGGCCTCCGACTGGCCACTCTTTGCCGAAAAGGCCCGCGAATTGATTGCCGTCAATGGCGTCGCCGCCGTGTTTGGCTGCTGGACCTCATCGTCGCGCAAATCGGTGCTGCCGGTGTTTGAGGAACTGAACTCCATTCTCTTTTACCCCGTGCAGTATGAGGGCGAAGAGAGCCAGCGCAATGTGTTCTACACCGGCGCGGCGCCCAATCAGCAAGCCATTCCCGCCGTCGATTACCTGATGGAAAACGAAGGCGTCGAGCGCTGGGTCCTTGCCGGCACCGACTATGTCTATCCCCAGACCACCAACAAGATCCTTGAGCAGTACCTCATGGACAAGGGCGTGGCCAAAGAAGACATCATGATCAACTACACGCCCTTCGGTCATTCCGATTGGCAGACCATCGTCTCGGACATCAAGAGCTTCGGCTCGACCGGCAAGAAGACCGCCGTTGTCTCGACCATCAATGGCGACGCCAATGTGCCGTTCTACAAGGAACTCGCCAACCAGGGCATCAAGGCCGAGGACATCCCGGTCGTCGCCTTCTCGGTCGGTGAAGAAGAACTCGCCGGCTTTGACACCACCCCGCTGGTCGGCCACCTGGCTGCCTGGAACTACTTCCAGTCCGTCGATGTCCCGGAAAACGCCGCCTTTATCGAAGCCTGGCAGAGCTTCATGGGCAATCCGGACAAGGTGACCAACGATCCGATGGAAGCCACCGTCATTGGCTTCAACCTTTGGGTCCAGGCTGTTGAAAAGGCAGGCACCACCGATACCGATGCCGTGCTCGACGCCATTATCGGGCTGGAAACCCCGAACCTGACCGGTGGCGTCGCCACCATGCTGCCGAACCATCACATCACTAAGCCGGTGCTGATCGGGGAAATCCAGGCTGACGGTCAGTTCGAAGTCGTCTCGGAATCCGATCTCGTCCCCGGTGATGCCTGGTCCGATTTCCTGCCCGAATCCAAGATGATCGAGGCCGATTGGACCGCGCCGATCTCGTGTGGCAACTACAATACCGAAACCAAGATGTGTGGCGGCGACGTCGCGGCGGCAAGTTAGCATTCTGATAACACCGATGAGGGCGACGGGTTTGCCCTCATCACTGATGCTTGAACAAGCACGGTGTCGCCCCGGCTTCGAGCCGGGGCCATCCTGCGATCCCAAAATGGATCCCGGATCACGTCCGGGATGACATCGAGTTTCTGACCAGATCGGGGCCGCCATGGCGCTTCTCAGACACCTCATCATTGTGATGATGCTTCTCGGCACCGCAGCCATGGCCGTTCCAGCCCACGCCCAGGTCGCGGATAGCGAGCTTTCCGCGCTGGTCGATGCCCTCGCGCCGGGCAGCTTCAAGGATCGCGAAGCGGCCATTGCCGCACTGGTCGCGACCGGCGATCCACGGGCTGTGCCCGTGCTGCGCGTGCTGCTTGATGGCGAACTCTATGTCGAGGACACCTCGGCCAAGGTTGTTTTTACCGCCAATGCCGGTGGCAAGGGCGCCCGCACCGACCCGATAAGCGGCACAGAATTGCCCGAACTGGCCGAGGCCAAGCTCGGCAAGGTCAAGGTCAACAACAACCTGCGGCGCACCCTGCGTACGGCCATTGGCCAGATGACGCTGCTCAGCCAGAAGGATGATGTCCGCCTTGCTGCCGCCCAGTCGATCCTGCGCGATGCGGATCCTGAAAATCTTGAACTGCTCGACAGCGCCATGGCCGCCGAAACACAGCCGGCCATCGCCCTGGTGATGGCACAGGCCCGCGCCGCCATTATCGTCAAATCGCCCGACGCCGCGCTCGCCGACTGGCAGGCCGCCATCCCCGTCTTGCGCGATATCGGTGGCCGGGACGCGCTCAATGTCCTGACCAATGCAAGAGGCAGCGCCCCAACCGAGGTGGTGCCGGCA
Source organism: Devosia sp. (assembly GCF_030689745.1). GTDB lineage: Bacteria > Pseudomonadota > Alphaproteobacteria > Rhizobiales > Devosiaceae > Devosia > Devosia alba. The sequence continues at coordinate 9,083 of NZ_JAUYGL010000150.1, read as the reverse complement.
ATTGATGCCGCCATTGAGGGCCTCGCCCGCGACCGGGCCGTCTGGGATGTTGCCCAGAACGTCTGGTTCGGCATTTCGCTTGGTTCAGTGCTGCTGCTGGCCGCCATCGGTCTGGCCATCACCTTTGGCGTGATGGGCGTCATCAACATGGCGCATGGCGAAATGGTCATGCTGGGTGCCTACACCACCTTCGTGGTGCAGGAGATCATCCGGCAGAATTTCCCGGGTCTGTTCGACTGGTCGCTCGCCATCGCCCTGCCACTGGCCTTCCTGGTTACGGCCCTGATCGGCATCGCCATCGAGCGCGGCGTCATCCGCTTTCTCTATGGTCGACCGCTGGAAACCCTGCTGGCCACCTGGGGACTGTCGCTGATCATCCAGCAGGCCGTGCAGCGCATCTTCACCGCCAATATCCGTGAAGTGGGCAATCCGAGCTGGATGTCCGGCTCGTTCGATCTGGGCGGGCTCGCCATCACCTGGAACCGCTTCTACATCGTCATTTTCGCCGCCATGGTGTTTGCCGCCCTGCTGCTGGTGCTGAAATATACCGCCATTGGCCTGCACATGCGCGCCGTGACGCAGAACCGCCGCATGGCTTCGGCCATGGGCATTCGCACCCCGCTGGTTGACGCCTTGACCTTTGGTCTGGGCTCGGGCGTCGCTGGCCTCGCCGGCGTGGCGCTGAGCCAGATTGGCAACGTTTCCCCCAATCTGGGCCAGGGCTACATCATCGACAGTTTCATGGTCGTGGTGTTCGGCGGCGTTGGCAATCTGTGGGGCACCCTGGTCGGCGCGCTGACGCTGGGTATCGCCAACAAGTTCATCGAGCCCTATGCCGGGGCCGTGCTGGGCAAGATCATCATTCTGGTCCTTATCATCCTGTTCATCCAGCGCCGTCCCCGCGGGCTCTTCGCGCTCAAGGGAAGGTCTGTCGAAGCATGATTTTGTCTGACGCCAATGTCGCAGTCGTCCTTCCCACCCCCTTGAGGGGAGGGAAGCCAACGGCCGGAGGTATCAATCCATGCTGACGCAAGCCCTGTTCCGCGCGCTGGACAAGAAAGCCATCTGGCTGGTCTCGATATTGCTGGTCGTCGCCATCGCGGTGCCGATATCCAATCTGGTGCTGCCAGAGGGCCATCCGCTGCACCTGCCCAATTATGCCGTGCCGCTGCTGGGCAAATACCTCACCTTCGCCATGCTCGCTTTGGCGCTCGATCTGGTCTGGGGCTATTGCGGCATTCTCTCGCTCGGTCATGGCGCCTTCTTTGCCATTGGCGGCTACGCCATGGGCATGTATCTGATGCGCCAGATAGGCACGCGCGGCGTCTATGCCAATCCCACGCTCCCTGATTTCATGGTGTTCCTGAACTGGAAGGAACTGCCCTGGTACTGGATGGGCATGGACAATTTCTGGTTCGCCATGGCGATGGTCGTGGTTGTGCCCGGCCTGCTCGCCTTCGTCTTCGGCTTCCTGGCCTTCCGCAGCCGCGTCACCGGCGTCTATCTTTCCATTATCACCCAGACCATGACCTATGCCCTGTTGCTGGCCTTTTTCCGCAACGATATGGGCTTTGGCGGCAATAACGGGCTGACCGACTTCAAGGACATCCTCGGCCAGCCCATCTCGGCCACGACAACCCGTGCCGCGCTGTTCGCCGCTTCGGCCATTGCCCTGGCGCTCGCCGTGCTGGCCTGCTCGATGATTGTCAATTCCAAGCTCGGCAAGGTCATGGTGGCGGTGCGCGACGCCGAAAGCCGGACACGTTTCCTCGGCTATCGCGTCGAATATGTAAAACTGTTCGCCTTCGTCGTCTCGGCCGTGATCGCCGGGATCGCCGGGGCGCTGTACGTGCCGCAGGTTGGCATCATCAACCCGAGCGAGTTCGAGCCGGCAAATTCCATCGAGGTGGTGATCTGGACTGCCGTCGGCGGCCGCGGCACCATTGTCGGGCCGATCATCGGCGGCATCCTGGTCAATGTCGGCAAATCCTATTTCACCGGCGCCTTTCCCGAATACTGGCTCTTTGCCCTCGGCGCGCTGTTCGTCGTCACCACCCTGTTCCTGCCCAAGGGCATAGTCGGGCTGATCGGGCAGTACCGTACCGCCACCACCAGGCGCGAACAGCACGACCGCGACGCGCCCACGCCGATGCAGGTCGAAGCCGGTGTCGATCCCCAACCCAAGCCGGCGGAGTAAGTCATGACAGCAATGGCGGACAAGACTGGCACCATGCTCTATCTCGATGGCGTCTCGGTTTCCTTTGATGGCTTCAAGGCCATCAACAAGCTGTCGATCATCGTCCACCCTGCCGAAATGCTGGCCATTATCGGCCCCAATGGCGCGGGCAAGACCACGATGATGGACATCATCACCGGCAAGACCCGGCCTGACGACGGCCAGGTGCTGTTCGACGGACGGACCGATCTGACCAAACTGGACGAGGCGGCCATTGCCAATCTGGGCATTGGCCGCAAGTTCCAGAAACCCACCGTGTTTGAGAGCCAGACGGTCTGGGACAATATCGAGATGGCGCTGAAAAAGCCGCGCGGGGTGTTTTCAGCGCTGTTCTACGTCGCAGACCAGGCCGATATTGATCGCATCACCGAAATTCTGGAGACCATCCGCCTGCTGCCCCGCAAGGACGAGCTCGCCGCCGACCTCAGCCACGGCCAGAAACAATGGCTCGAAATCGGCATGCTGCTGGCGCAGGACCCCAAGCTGCTGCTGGTCGATGAACCCGTCGCTGGCATGACCGACAGTGAAACGGTCGAAACCGCCAAGCTGCTCAGGGAGATCGCCAAGACCCGCTCGGTCGTGGTGGTCGAACACGACATGAGCTTCGTGCGCGAACTGGGCTCGCGCGTCACCTGTCTGGCTGAAGGCGCGGTTCTGGCAGAGGGAACACTGGATCAGGTCAGCGCCAATCCGGTTGTCATCGAAAGGTATCTGGGACGATGAGCACCAGCTACGCAGTCGTCTGCTCCTCCTTGTGGGGCAGGATCAAGGGTGGGGGTGGGTCGCCAACACCGTGCTCGTGACTCCCCACCCGACCCCTTCGGGGCACCCTCCCCGCAAGGGGGAGGGAGAAGAAAGAAGGCAAACAATGACCGCCCTCACCATCAACGCGATCGACTTGCACTATGGCGCCGCCCAGGCGCTCAAATCGGTTTCCATCACCTGCAAGCCCGGCCGCATCACGGCCGTTCTCGGCCGCAACGGCGTCGGCAAATCCTCGACGCTGCGCGCCATCACCGGCATTAGCAACATCACGGCCGGTGAGATCCGCTTCGGTGACGAAATGCTGAAGAAGTCGCCGCCCTACAGGCGCGCCCGCATGGGCATTGGCTATGTGCCGCAGGGCCGCGAGATTTTCCCATTGCTCACGGTGAAGGAAAATCTCGAAACCGGCTATGCCGGCCTGCCCCGCGCCGACAGGACTATTCCACCTTACATCGTCGAGCTTTTCCCCGTGCTCAAATCCATGCTCGGCCGGCGCGGTGGTGACCTCTCGGGTGGCCAGCAGCAGCAATTGGCCATTGCCCGGGCGCTGGTCACCCGACCCAAGGTGCTGGTTCTTGATGAGCCGACCGAAGGCATCCAGCCCTCAATCATCAAGGACATTGGCCGGGCGCTGCAATTTTTGCGCGACGAGAAAGGCATGACCATTCTTCTGGTCGAGCAATTTCTGGATTTCTGCCGCGAAATCGCCGACGATATCTATGTGATGGATCGCGGCGAAATCCAGCATGCGGGACCGGCGAGCGATCTCGACCTGCCCGCAGTACGCCGCCATTTGATGGTTTGATGAACGCTACACTCGCCCTCCAACTGCCAGCAATGATGCAGCGCGCGCGCGGCAGTGGCCGCATCGCGACCAAATTGCGCGCGGGTGTCACCGTCATCGACCGCCTCTATCAGGATGGCTGCGCCAAGATCCGCCTACCGCACACCCATTCGAATGCGCTTGAGGCGGTGCTGATCAACACGGCAGGCGGCCTGACTGGCGGCGACCGGATGGACTGGACCGCTGAGATTGCAGCCGAAGGCAAGGCGGTGCTGACCACCCAGGCCTGCGAGCGCATCTATCGCTCGCTGGGCGATCCGGCCAGCGTGCACACCCGGCTCAGCATCGGCGCCGCGGCTCATCTCGACTGGCTGCCGCAGGAAACCATGCTGTTTGCCAGCAGCCAGCTCGACCGCCGCATCGACATTGATCTGGCCGAAGGCGCCAGCCTGACCGCTGTTGAAGCCATTCTGCTGGGGCGCGATGCCATGGGCGAGCTGGCCCTTGATGCCAAGCTGCGCGACAATTGGCGAGTGCGTCGCAATGGTCGGCTGATCCATGCCGAGGCCACGCAGCTGACCGGGACCGGCAGCGAGCGCGGTGCCGCATCGCTGCTCGACGGCGCCTGCGCCTTTGCCACCATCGTGCATATCGCTCCCCTGGCCGAGCGCCGACTCGAAACGGTTCGGGCGCTGCTGCCCACCACGGGTCGCATCGCCGCCAGCGCCATGGGCGAGCGCCTGATTGTCCGGGCGATGGCCGAATCCGGCCTGGCGCTGCGCCGCATGATCGTCCCCATTATTGCCGGACTGTCGTCGGCCGGCAGCCTGCCGCGCCTCTGGCATCTCTAGGAATAGCCACATGAACCTGACGCCGCGCGAAAAAGACAAATTGCTGATCTCGATGGCCGCCATGGTGGCGCGCAGGCGGCTGGAGCGCGGGGTCAAGCTCAACCATCCAGAAGCCATCGCGCTGATCACCGACTTTGTGGTGGAAGGCGCGCGCGACGGCCGCCCGGTGGCCGAATTGATGGAGGCGGGCGCCCATGTCATCACCCGCGACCAGGTGATGGAGGGGATTGCCGAGATGATCGCCGATATCCAGGTCGAAGCCACTTTCCCCGACGGCACCAAGTTGGTGACCGTGCACGAACCCATTCGGTGAGCCCATGATTCCCGGCGAAATCATCCCAAAATCCGGCGAGATTGAACTCAATGCAGGCGCGATCCAGATTACCCTGGAAGTCGCCAATACCGGCGATCGACCCATTCAGGTGGGCTCGCATTTTCATTTCTACGAGACCAATGCAGGCCTGCGCTTTGATCGCGAAGCGGCACGCGGCATGCGGCTCGATATTGCCGCCGGCACGGCGGTGCGGTTCGAACCGGGCCAGGCGCGCGATGTGAAGCTCGTGCCGCTGGGGGGCGCGCGGATCGTTTACGGTTTCCGCCAGAAGATCATGGGGCCGCTCTGAACCCCAATCGTGCCATCAGCCATTCGACCACTGAGTCAGACGGAGCCTGCCATGCCCGCTCGCATTTCCCGCGCCACCTATGCCGACATGTACGGCCCGACCACCGGCGACCGCGTGCGGCTGGCCGATACGGAGCTGTTCATCGAAGTGGAGAAGGACTTCACCACCTATGGCGAGGAGGTCAAGTTTGGCGGCGGCAAGGTGATCCGCGACGGCATGGGCCAGTCGCAGCGGACGCGGGCCGAAGGGGCGGTGGATACGGTCATCACCAATGCGCTGATCGTGGACGTGACCGGCATCTACAAGGCCGATATCGGGCTGCGCGACGGGCGCATCCACGCCATTGGCAAGGCCGGCAATCCCGATACCCAGCCCGGTGTCAGCATTGTCATCGGCCCCTCAACCGAAGTGATCGCGGGCGAAGGCCGCATCGTTACGGCCGGGGCGATGGATGCCCATATCCACTTTATCTGCCCGCAACAGATCGAAGAGGCGCTGATGAGCGGCGTCACCACCATGCTGGGCGGCGGCACCGGTCCGGCGCATGGTACGCTGGCGACGACCTGCACGGGCGCCTGGCATATTGGCCGGATGATCGAGAGTTTCGACGCGTTTCCGATGAATCTGGCGCTGGCGGGCAAGGGCAATGCGTCGCTGCCGGCGCCGCTGGAAGAAATGATCCTGGCGGGGGCATCCTGCCTCAAGCTGCATGAGGATTGGGGCACCACCCCTGCCGCCATCGACAATTGCCTGTCGGTGGCCGACGCCAATGATGTGCAGGTGATGATCCACACCGATACGCTCAACGAGAGCGGGTTTGTCGAGGATACCATCGCCGCCTTCAAGGGCCGCACCATCCACGCCTTCCATACCGAAGGGGCGGGCGGCGGGCATGCCCCCGACATCCTCAAGGTCGCCAGCCTGCCCAATGTCATCCCCTCTTCGACCAATCCGACGCGGCCCTACACGGTCAACACCATTGCCGAGCATCTCGACATGCTGATGGTGTGCCACCATTTGTCGTCGTCAATTCCCGAGGATGTTGCTTTCGCCGAAAGCCGGATCCGCAAGGAAACCATCGCGGCCGAGGACATCCTGCACGATATCGGCGCACTCTCGATCATCTCATCGGACAGCCAGGCGATGGGCCGGGTCGGGGAGGTGTTGATCCGCTGCTGGCAGACGGCAGACAAAATGAAAAAGCAGCGCGGCAAACTGGCCGGCGAAACCGGCGATAACGATAACTTCCGGGTCAAGCGCTACCTTGCCAAATACACCATCAACCCGGCGATTGCCCATGGCATGAGCGCCCATATCGGCTCGGTGGAAGTAGGCAAGAGGGCTGATCTGGTGCTGTGGAGCCCGGCCTTTTTCGGCGTGAAGCCGGAACTTGTGTTGCTGGGTGGCTCGATCGCGGCGGCCCCGATGGGCGACCCCAATGCGTCGATCCCCACGCCGCAACCCATGCATTACCGGTCGATGTTCGGGGCCTATGGCAAGCTGCGCACCAGCTCGTCGGTGACCTTTGTTTCGCAGGCGGCGCTCGACGATGGGCTGCGCGGAAAGCTGGGCGTCGACAAGCAGATGGTGGCCGTTGCCAATACGCGCGGCGGCATCGGCAAGGCGGCGATGATCCACAATTCGGCGACGCCGCAGATCGATGTCGACCCGGAAACCTATGAAGTGTACGCCGATGGCGAATTGCTGACCTGCGCGCCGGCAACCGTGCTGCCGATGGCGCAACGCTATTTCCTGTTCTAGAACCAGACCACTCCGAAAAGGCAAAGCCATGCTTCGCGCCGTTTCCCACCTGCCTGCCGGCCACAACCAGGGCACGCCATTCGATGGTGTCGAGCTCGAGCACGACGCGCGGCGCCTGCGGCGCAAGCTGCTGACCCTGCGCGGTGGCGGTGGTGAGGTGATGGTGGATTTTCCCCAGACCATAACGCTGGAACATGAGGGCGCCCTGCAGCTCGATGATGGGCGGCTGGTTGCGGTCATTGCAGCGCCCGAACAGCTCTATGCTGTGCACGGGCGCGATAGTGGGCATCTGGTCCGGCTGGCCTGGCATATCGGCAATCGCCACACTGCAGCGCAGCTTGAGGCCGAGCGCATCCTGATCAAAGCCGACCATGTACTCAAGCCGATGCTGGAGGGGCTGGGCGCGCGGATCACCGCCGTGCGCGAACCATTTTTTGCCGAGCATGGCGCCTATCATAGCCATGAAACGCCCGGCCACGCCCTGTTGGCGCGATGACTGCGACGGGCGACCTGCAAAAGCTGCTGACCTGGCTGTCACCAGCGTTTCCGGTGGGCGCGTTCGCCTGGTCGGCGGGACTGGAGACGGCCATCGTGACGCGCGCGGTGCGGGATCGCGTCACAACGCAGGACTGGATCGCTGGCAATCTGGCACATGGTGGCATGCGCACCGATGCCATCCTGCTCGCCCATGCGCATCGCTGGGCGGACAACGCGCCGGCCCTGCGCGACCTGGCTGAGTTGTGTCTGGCATTGACCCCGGCGCGCGAGCGCCATGACGAGGCGGTCACCATCGGCGAGGCATTTGCCATGGCGGCAAAGGCCTGGCCAGCGCCGTTCTATGGGCTGCTGCCGCAGCCCTGCCCCTATCCGGTCGCTGTTGGCGCCGTCGCCGGGGCGCACGGGATCGCGCTGGAGGCAAGCCTGACCGCGTTTCTGACTGCGCTTGTGCATGGGCAGGTGTCGGTGGCGGTGCGGCTGGTGCCGATTGGCCAGAACGATGGCCTGGCCATCATGGCAGCGCTGGAGCCGACCATCACGCTGGTCGTGGAGCAGGCGCAGTCCGCCAGCCTCGACGATATCGGCAGCATGGCCTACGCCACCGACATTGCGCAGATGGCGCATGAGACTTTGCCGACGCGGATTTTCCGCTCATGATCGACACCAATTACCCATCCATCACGCATGCGAGGTTGCTATGAAATCCCCCAATGGACCGCTGCGCATCGGTATTGGCGGCCCGGTAGGCTCGGGCAAGACCACGCTGTGCGAAATGCTGCTCAAGGCGATGCGCGACCGCTATTCGATGGCCGTGGTGACCAACGATATCTACACCAAGGAAGACGCGCTGATCCTGGCGCGCGCGCAGGCGATTTCAGAAGACCGGATTGTCGGGGTGGAAACCGGCGGCTGTCCGCATACCGCCATTCGCGAGGATGCCTCGCTGAACCTGGCGGCGATTGCCGGCCTCAACCGCAGCTTTCCCGATCTCGACATCATCCTGATCGAAAGCGGCGGCGACAATCTGGCGGCGACGTTTTCGCCCGATCTGGCCGATATGACGCTCTATGTCATCTCCGTGGCGCAGGGCGAAAAGATTCCACGCAAGGGCGGACCGGCCATCGCCCGCTCGGACCTGCTGGTGATCACCCATACCGATCTGGCGCCCCACGTGGGCGCCAGCCTGGCGGTAATGGAAAGCGATACGCAAAAGGTGCGCGCGGGGCGCCCCTATGTGTTTACCGATCTGCTGCGGCGCGACAGCCTCGAGGTGATCATCGCCTTTATCGAGAAAGCCGGCGGCTTGAGCAGCACCCAGGCCGCTCAATAGGTCAGAGCACGCCGGTCAGCAGCCCCACGCCGGCCATGGCGGCGAGGCCACCGGCAGTGCGCGACACCATCACGCCATAGCGCCTGCTGAGCCGGCCAAGCAGGGAGCCGACAAGAATGCCGCCGGCATGCAGCAGCGCCGTGGCCAGGAGGAAGCCAGCCCCATAGGCGAGACCAGTTGCCTGTATCGGCATTTCGACCCCATGCGCGTGGCCATGAAATATCGCGAACAACCC
>NZ_JAUYGL010000138.1 GCF_030689745.1 Devosia sp. | reverse complement strand
CGCAGCCGCTGCGTCAGATCGGTGGCCTCGCGTTCCAGCTCGGGCACCCGACGGCGCAGTTCGGCCTCACGAAGTTCCAGCTCCTTGATGATTTCGAGGTTCTTGTCGCGCTCGGCCTTGAGTAGTGCCAGGTCACTGCGCTTCTGGTTGACGTCACCGAGTTGTTCCGCCAGCCGCCCGCGCAGCGTCTCGACATGCGTTTCCAGCCGCCGTGTGGACAAGGCGAACTCGGCGCGCAACTGATCCTTGTCAGCGCGGAACTCAGCCATGGTAATGGGCGTGGCCGCCTGGATTCGGCGCTTGGTCAGGCGCACGGCGCGCTTCCACACCGCCGGCAAGATGATCAGCGCCACCAGGCCAGCAATCAGCAAGCCCAGCGCAAAATACATGATGTTCTCAATGAGCATCGGCCGAACTCCGAAACCACGCGGCCTGAACCGGCATGGACTCCTCCGTTCTGGCAGCTATGGGACGCTACCACCATCTTCGCCAGTGATTAACCCTAACGCGCCGCGGTCGCCCCGTCACGACAATGCCGGGGTTTTTTGGCCCCGGCATGGCAAAATTGATCGAGCACCGTCAGCAGATCAGAACGGGTTCCACGTCGGCTCATTGGTGAACTTGAGATAACCCACATTGATGCCCAGCCGCGCGCCGACACCCGAGCGGATCGGCACCATGACTACATTGCCCCGCTTGAGCACCGTCATGCCGAAGCCGCCCAGCACATAGGCCGAGCCGTCAACGCCGGCAAAGCGCCCCAGCGTGTCGGAAACCTGGCTCAGATTGTACACCAGCATCATCACCTTGGAGCCGTCGCCACCGACATCAAAGCCAATCGAGGGCCCCTGCCAGAAAATGTTGAATTCGCCGGCATTGCGGGTGTGCAGCACGCCCTCGCCATAGCGGGCGCCGGCAAACAGGGCGCCGCCTGCGTCTTCGCCCAGAATATAGCCATTGGGCAACCCGAACTGGCTGACCGCCCGCTCAACCACCGACGCCAGGCCCTGCGAGGCGCTGCCAAAGAACTGTTTGCCGCTATCGACCAGATCCTCGCCCGAATAGGTGTCGCTGAGTGAGCCCTGTGCCAGCGCCACAGGCACCGGTGCCCCCACGGCACACAGCATGGCAAATAGAATGACGAGGCGCTTGATCATCGGAATACTCCCGGACGGAAGGCAAATTTGGCAATTGCCGGCTTGTTAGGGCTTGGACCTTAACTTTTGTCGGGCATGTTGACCTTGTCCACATGCCGTTCTTGGTTTGAAGATGAAGCAAACCTGTAAACAAATCTTAACCATTCTTGCCTTTGTTTTGCCTCTATTGGGCGGGGGCTCGCTCACCGTCCAGCCCGCCCAGGGCCAGTCCGTGGTCACCTTGATCGTGACCGACCCACTGACCGGGATTGCCATGGCAGGGATGGATCCGGTCAGCTATTTCACTGAGCCTGCGCCGCTGTCTGGCGTCTCCGATTATGAATATATCTGGCAGAATGTGCCCTGGCATTTCGCCACGGCGGCGAACCGCGACATTTTCGTCAGCGCGCCGGAAATCTATGCCCCCCAGTTTGGTGGTCACGATGTCACCGGCGTATCGCGCGGCTTTGTCGCCGATTCCGACCCCTATTTTTACGCCGTGTTCAAACAGCGCCTCTATCTGTTCTATTCTGCGGCCAATCGCGAAGCCTTCCTGCTCTCGCCCGACGCCACCGGGCGAACGGCCGAGGAGAAATGGCCCGAGCTATCCAAAAACCTCTCCATCAATTGAACTTCCTGGTGGAGTCACCCGTCATCCCCGCAATTTGGGGTCCACTTTTAACCACCACCCTCTAATGTCTGCAAAAGTGATTCTTTGCCGATATTCCCGCGCTACGGAGACAGCAGCATGGCTGACATCATCGACCTTAAGGCAACCGACCTCGCGGCGATGCTCTGCAGCCGCGTCTGCCATGACCTGATCAACCCCATTGGTGCAATCGGCAATGGCCTTGAAGTACTGGGCGACCCCGCCCAGACCGAGATGGCCGAAGGCGCCCGCGACCTCATCGCCAGCGCTGCCCGCCAGAGCCGCGCCAAGCTCGAATTTGCCCGCCTCGCCTATGGCGCCTCCTCCACCTCGGGCACCGATATCGACACCCGCGAGTGCGAGCGCGTTGCCCGCATCCTGTTCGAGATCGAAAAGGCCGATCTGGAATGGACCGTGCCGCTGATCCTGCTGCCCAAGCACAAGGCCAAGCTGTTCATGAACATGCTGCTGATTGCCGCCATGTCGGTGCCACGCGGCGGTCAGGTGACGGCCTCGATCTCCGGGGACGCCGGCAATGAGAAGTTTGAATTCACGTCCAAAAGCGATCCGGAAAAGCGTCAGAAGACGCTGATCCCCTCCGGTGCTCCCGGCCTGTTGGCCGGCACGCCTGATGAAGGCTTCGTCGATGCGCGTGGCATTCAGCCCTTCTACACCGGCATTCTGGCGCGCATGACCGACATGGAAATCTCCATCGGCATCGAGAACGATATGTTCTATTTCAACGCCATTCCCAAACCGGTCGTCGAAGCGGCGTAACCGTCAGCAATTTGCTAACCAAATGCTAGGAAGTGCTGCGTCACAATGAGACCCGTGCTACTCGCGCTGGAGCGCCTCCGAAATGAAATCCTGCCTGATCGTTGATGACTCCACCGTGGTGCGCAAGGTCGCCCGACGCATCCTCGAGAACATGGACTACATTGTCGATGAGGCCGAAGATGGCCAGGAAGCCTTCGACAAATGTCGGGCCGAAATGCCCGACGCCATTCTGCTCGACTGGAACATGCCCATTCTGACCGGGCTCGATTTCCTGAAGCTTCTCAGGGGTTACGTCGGCGGTGAAAGGCCCTATGTGGTCTATTGCACGGTCGAAAACGATATCGGCGCCATCGCGCTGGCGCTCAAGGCGGGTGCCAGCGACTACATGATGAAGCCCTTCGACCGCGCCATTCTGGAAGCCAAATTCGACCTCGACCAGGCCGCCTAATGCTGCTCCGCCGCCTCGGCGCGTCCCAATAGATAGGCCCGCTCCCGCCCATTGCGCGTCAACTGGGCCGCCCGCCGAAACGCCGCCGCCGCTTCCTCCTGCCGCCCCAACCGGCTCAACATATCGCCGCGCACGCTGAACAGGAGATGATAGTCCTTGAGCGTTGGATCATCCTTGATGGCCTCGATCAGGACCAGCGCCGGCGCCGGCCCCTCGGCCATGGCGACCGCCACTGCCCGGTTCAGCTCGATAACCGGCGACGGGTTCTGCGCCATGAGCACCCCGTAAAGGGCCGCAATCCTCGGCCAATCGGTATCGGCGGCCCTGCGTGCCCGGGCATGACAGGCCGCTATTGCTGCTTGCAGGGCGTAATGCCCTGTCGCCCCACCCAGCGCCAATGCCTGGTCCAGTGCCGCCAATCCACGTCCAACCAGCAACCAGTCCCACCGCGACCGATCCTGGTCCAGCAACAATACCGGTTCGCCTGACGGACTGGTTCGCGCGCCCAGGCGCGACGCCTGGATTTCCATCAGCGCCACCAAGGCATGCACCTCGGGCTCCTCAGGCGCCAGCCGGGTCAGCACGCGCCCCAGCCGCATCGCTTCCGCACATAATTGGGGACGCACCCAGTCTTCCCCGGTCGTAGCGGAATAGCCTTCATTGAAGATCAGATAGATCACCCCCAACACCGAGCCGAGCCGGGCCACCCGCTCCGGCCCGCGCGGCACTTCGAACGGGATATTTGCCGCTGCAATGGTCTTCTTGGCCCGCAGGATACGCTGCCCGATCGTGGGCTCGGCAACCAGAAAGGCCCGGGCGATCTCTTCTGTGGTCAATCCGCCCAGCAGCCGCAAGGTCAGGGCCACCCGGGCCTCGGCTGACAGAATGGGGTGGCAGGCCGTAAAGATCAGCCGCAGCAGATCATCGCCCACATCATCATCCATGGCCTCGTGCAGGGTCTCGGTGACGTCTGGTGTGTCGATCTCGATATTTCGACCGACCTCCTCCAGCTTCGTCGCCGCCATCGAATTGTGGCGAAAATGATCGATGGCCCGCCGCTTGGCCGTCTGCATCAACCAGGCCGCAGGATTGGTCGGCACGCCAGACGCAGGCCACGCCTTGAGCGCTGCCAACAGGGCATCCTGGGCCAGTTCTTCGGCAAACGAGATATCGCGCACCATGCGCGTCAGCGCCGCAATCAGTCGCGGACGTTCAATCTTCCAGACCGTGTTGATGGCGCGGTGGGTTTCGGCATTCTGTTCCATGACCCCGATGAAACCAGCAAGTCGCCAATGCCGCAACTGCACAAACGCAGCAATGTGGGGACCGACGCCAGGCCGGCGCCCGTCTCCAGCACCGAGCAAGCAACCAATGAGCTATTCAAACATCCCCTTCGGTATTTCCCCTCGAAGAAACGGTTCAATGAAGCCGTGCAGCAGCTCCACCTGGTTAATTACCGCCGTGTGCGACGTGGCCGGCAGGATGGCGAGCCGCGACGATGAGAGCGGCGACCCCATATCGCCCATGTCGCCGCCGCCGAGCAGGCGGAATAGCGCAATATTGTGCTCAAGCGTGGAGACATCGGCGTCACCGGCGATGATCAGGATGGGGGTCTTGAGGGCCTTCACCTCCTCTTCCCAGGCCATCGGCTCGTGCTCGAGGGCGATCAGCTTTTCGACCACCCCGCGGAAGCCGTCCGGGTTCGGTGCGAGCTTTTTCCACTCATCTTCCATCGCTGTACCGACGAAGAATTCGGGCACCATCTGGGGAATGAACGCGACAAAGGCGGGCTGCCAGCCGGAGCTGTCATAGGCGACTGAAGCGGCGACGAGCTGGTCGACCTTTTCAGGATGATCAATGGCCAGACGGAGCCCGGCAGCGGCGCCCATGGAATAGCCGAAGATGTCGGCCTTCTCGATGCCCATGGCATCCATGAACGCTGCGACGTCGCCGGCCAGATTGGGATAGGTAATGGGCCGCTCAATATCGGTGGTGCGACCGTGGCCCTGGAACTCAAGCGCATAGACCTCGTGGGTTTCGGCCAGTTTGGGAATGATCGCACCCATGGTGGGTATGTTCATATAGGCGCCATGCAGCACGATCAGCGGGTCCCCTGTCCCCGACACCTCGTAATACATCTGCATGCCATTGATCTCGATGGTGGCGCCGACAGGTTTGGCCTGGGCAGCTATTGCGGTAGCCATCAGCAAGGCTCCCGCGATGATCGCGGTACGGATCATGGATCGTCTCCTCTGGATGAAGCGGCCACACGACCGCGCCTCTGACCAGACGACGAGTTGGAATTGCCCTGTTCGACAAGACCCACCGAATTTTGTGGCGGTCAGACAAAGAAAAACCCCGCACGACAGCGTCGCACGGGGGTCTAGTTGAACGTCAGGAGCCTGGGAGGACTAGGCGACGTTCTCGGAGTAGCTGTCGACCTCGTCTGGCTCACGCAGCACATAGCCGCGACCCCAGACGGTCTCGATGTAATTCTTGCCACCGGTGGCCACGCTCAGCTTCTTGCGCAGCTTGCAGATGAACACGTCAATGATCTTGAGTTCGGGTTCGTCCATGCCACCATAGAGGTGGTTGAGGAACATTTCCTTGGTGAGCGTGGTGCCCTTGCGGAGGGAGAGCAGCTCAAGCATCTGGTATTCTTTGCCAGTCAGGTGCACGCGCTGGGTCTGCACTTCGACGGTCTTGGTGTCGAGGTTGACCGTAAGCTCGCCGGTGGTGATGACCGACTGGGCGTGGCCCTTGGAGCGCCGGACGATGGCGTGGATGCGGGCCACGAGCTCATCCTTGTGGAACGGCTTGGTCATGTAGTCGTCGGCACCAAAGCCGAGGCCACGCACCTTGTCCTCGATACCGGCAAGACCAGACAGAATGAGAATTGGCGTCTGAACCTTGGCGACACGCAAGGTGCGCAGCACCTCATAGCCGCTCATGTCCGGCAAATTCAGATCGAGAAGAATGATGTCATAGTCGTATAGTTTGCCGAGATCGACGCCTTCTTCACCGAGATCGGTGGTGTAGACGTTGAAACTCTCCGACTTGAGCATCAGTTCGATGCTCTGCGCTGTCGCGCTGTCGTCCTCTATAAGGAGTACCCGCATTATATTCCCCTTGTCATTCGTTCCTGCTGGAACCGTGGGACCTGGCCTGCCCACGCCAACCCTACTGGATATGACTGAACCCTAAGTCCAAATAGTTAACAAAGTTTAATTCGGTTCCGCAATACGCAAATGTTGTTAGGCACATTTTAGTCTAAGTCATTGAATTTAAACGGTTAACATTATCAAATTTTCTTAATAAATTGGTTTAAGTAAGAGCCGCAACCGACTCTTTGGACTCACGCAATTGGCACTGTATGGGGTTTGGAGGGGGTCACACGTCAGGATGCAGACGGACCGGTCCATCGCCACCAATAGCGCCTTTTGCTTAACGTTGCGTTACTGTCCGATTCGCAAACCGCGTCGATTCGAGGCGCCTGGAAACCATAATAGCTTCGATGCGACATATGTTGGACCTGTCATGAAAGCGCTGATTTCGGCCATTGATGCAATCGACGACATCGAGGTCTATGGTCGCGTCAAATCCGTGCAGGGCCTGCTGATCGAGATCGTCGGCCCGGTGCGCGAATTGCGCATCGGCGGCCGGGTACAGATCGAGACCACCGAAGGCGAGCAACTGGCCGCCGAGATCATCGGTTTCAAGAATGGACACGCCCTGTGCCTGCCGTTTGGGCAACTGGCCGGCGTGCGGCTCGGCTGCCGGGCCATCTTCCAGCGCAGTGATGGCGCCGCCTTTCCCGCGGAAGGCTGGCTGGGCCGTGTGATCAACGCCAATGGCGACCCCATTGATGGCAAGGGCCCACTCCCCCGTGGCGCCACGGCCTATCCCCTGCGGCAGAACCCGCTACTGGCCCATGATCGGGTTCGTGTCGGCGATCCGCTCGATCTGGGCGTGCGCTGCCTCAACACTTTCACCACGGTTTGTGAGGGTCAGCGGCTTGGCATTTTCGCAGGCTCGGGCGTAGGCAAATCGGTATTGATGAGTATGCTGGCGCGCAACACCAATGTTGACGTGGCCGTCATTGGCCTGATCGGCGAGCGTGGTCGCGAGGTACACGAATTCATCCAGGAATATTTGGGCGAAGAGGGGCTGGCGCGCGCCGTTGTGGTAGTCGCCACCTCCGATGAAGCCGCGCTGATGCGGCGGCAGGCCGCCTATATGACCCTGACCTTGTCCGAATATTTCCGCGATCAGGGCCAGCGGGTGCTGTGCATGATGGACAGTCTGACCCGGTTCGCCATGGCCCAGCGTGAGATCGGCCTGGCCATTGGCGAACCGCCTACTGCCAAGGGATATCCGCCCACCGTGTTCACAGAATTGCCACGATTGTTGGAAAGGGCCGGTCCTGGCACACCAACAACCGGTTCTGTTACCGGACTGTTTACCGTTTTAGTCGAAGGTGATGATCACAACGAGCCCATCGCCGACGCCGTTCGCGGCATTCTCGATGGGCACATTGTGATGGAGCGCGGGATTGCCGAACGGGGACGTTACCCGGCGGTGAACGTGCTCCGGTCCATCTCGCGCACCATGCCAGGGTGTGTACCGGTCGAATATCGACCGGTTCTGGCCAAGGCGCGAGAACTCATGTCGATTTATGCCGACATGGAGGAACTGATCCGGCTTGGGGCTTACCGGAAAGGGTCAGATCCGAAAGTGGACCGCGCTATTGCCATCTATCCGGCGCTGGAAGCTTTTCTAAGCCAGGACCGGGAAGAGACGACAACCGTTGCTGCGGGCTATCAAATGCTCGAAGCCATTGTCGCCGAAGCAGGCGCGGCAGACTGATGGGGCAGTGTATTGACCCCGGAACTGGCTTGATGTGTAAGGAGTACAAGTCTTGAAATCGCGCAGTGAGAGCCTCATCAGGCTCAAGAAGTTTCAAGTAGACGAGAAGCGCCGCCAGGTTGCGCAGATTGAAATGATGGTCAACGATTTCGAGCGCATGGCGTCCGAACTCGACCAGCAGATCGACATCGAGCACACCAAGACCGGCATCTCCGATATTGCCCATTTCGCTTATTCGACCTTTGCCAAGGCGGCGCTGAGCCGGCGCGACAATCTGCTTGCCTCGGCGGCAGATATGCGCGGCAAGCTCGAAGCGGCGCAGGATGCGCTGGCCGAAGCGCTCGAAGACCTCAAAAAGGTTGAGCTGCTGGACCAGCGTGAGCATCAGCGCGAAGCCGCTGAACAGCTCAAGGTCGAACAGTCCGAATATGACGAGATTGGCCGCCTCCGCTATCGCGGCCAATAGGTTTCTGACAATTTGAAGAGGGCCCGCCATGTCGGGCCTTTTTCTGTTTTGTCAGCTTTCCTGCGCGATCCCGATCATGTCCCATAGCCGTTCCTTGGCCAGGATCAGCAACCAGGGCGTATGATCGGCCGGCACAATCTCTACCGGCCCGCCAATGCCTTCATTGGATGTGCCGCCCAGCCCGCCTGGCTCCAGCCGCAGCCCATCAAGCGGATAGAGCAGCCCGCTCGAACCGGTAAAGCTGACCGGGATCAGCGGATGGATCGACACCCGCTCCCCCGCACTGGCCGCAAAGCCGATCGGACCAACCACCGCCAGCGCCACATCAACCTCATCGACCACCACAATCTTGCGCTGCGGCGCATATTTCAGCACGGCGCTCAATGCGGCCAACGTGTGGTCCAACCGCCCGCCGGTCATGCCCAGCGCCAGCGTCACCGGCGCCTGGGTTGAGTATAGCGCCTTCTGGAAATCAGTGGTGATCTGCTCGGGAATATGGATCACCCGCGTCCGCCGTTCCCAGCCTGCGCGATCACGCAGCGAATCGAGATCCCCGATGATCAGCTCGGGGACCAGCCCAGCTGCGCCGATCGCGTCGCCACCGCCGTCTGCGCCGATCAGCGCCACCCCGCGCCTGGCCAGTTCGCGCAACAGAGCCGGATCAACAACGCCACCGCCGACAATCGCCAGCGGCTGGTCAAAGCTGAAGATCTGGGCGGCCAGTGGACGCACGGAAGTCTCTTGCACTGTCACTGGGCACTCTCTAAGTGTGGGGCGTCTCGCTGGGGTGTTCCGGATTTATCCGGAGCTGAGAGTTACCCATTGAACCTGAACTAGGTCATGCTGGCGGAGGAAGTTCGAGATGGCAAGGGCATCTCGTTGCGTCCTGCCATTGACACACATCCCCCTTCCATGACCGCAATCGACGAAGGGATGACCCATGGTCAAATCTGCTCGTATCGTTGCTGCGGCCCTTTTTGGCCTGCTTGCGGCCCCCGTCTTTGCCGAAGACACGCCGACCCTGAAAATCTATACCTATGACGGCTTTGCCGCCGATTGGGGCCCCGGCCCGGCGCTCAAGCAAGGTTTCGAAGCCATTTGTGATGGGTGCACGGTTGAGTGGATTGCCGCCGACAGCTCTATTGGCACGCTGCGCCGTGTCCAGCTTGAGGGTGACACCACAGAGGCCGATCTCATCGTTGGCCTCGACACCGCCATTGCCGGCGAAGCCCGCGCCACGGGATTGTTCGCCGATCATGGTCTGGAGCTGACGGACCTCACCTTGCCAGAACCCTGGAGCGACGCCCAGTTCGTCCCATTCGACTACGCCCATTTCGCCTTTGTCTACGACACGGACAGTGTCACCACGCCACCCAAATCCTTTGAAGAACTGATTGCCCTGCCGGCCGATTTCAAGATCGCCATTCAGGATCCGCGCTCGGCCACGCCGGGTCTTGGCCTGGTGCTATGGATCCGCGCCGCCTATGGCGACCGCGCGCCCGAAATCTGGGCCGGCCTCAAGCCCCATATCCTGACGGTGACGCGCGACTGGAGCGAGAGCTACAATCTGTTTCTGAACGGCGAGGCCGATATGGCCCTGAGCTACACCACCTCCCCGGCCTATCACATCCTCGCCGAGCAGGATGACACCATCCATGCGGCCATGTTCGACGAAGGCCACCTCGCCCAGACAGAAGTGGCCGGCATTCTCAAGTCATCCGAGAATCAGGACCTGGCGCGTCAGTTCCTGGCCTATCTGGCTTCGGTTGAAGGCCAGAAGGTCATCCCCACCACCAATTGGATGTTCCCCGTCATTGACCTGGGTGATGATCTGGACCCAGCCTTTGCCACACTGCCCCAGCCCGCCGGGACACTGGCCTTGACCGACGCCGAAATCGCGGCCAATGCCTCGGCCTGGATCGACGAAATGCTCAAGGCTGTGCAGTAACAAGGGTCACGCCGCATGCTCACCCTGCCCCATCGCCC
The DNA here is from genome assembly GCF_030689745.1 of Devosia sp. GTDB lineage: Bacteria > Pseudomonadota > Alphaproteobacteria > Rhizobiales > Devosiaceae > Devosia > Devosia alba. The sequence continues at coordinate 15,559 of NZ_JAUYGL010000138.1, read as the reverse complement.
AACCCGTATCGCCACCGCGATTGGCCTGGCGCTGTCCATTGTGAGCCTGATCGCCCTTGTTCTGTGGGCCATCCTCGCTGCCGCGACCGGCAGCGAGGGGGCCGCCTCGCGCATCGACGTGCCCCACCTGCTGCGCATGACATCGCTGCAGGCCAGCCTCACCACAGTTCTCTCCCTCGGTGTCGGCATGGCACTGGCTTGGGCGCTCAATCGGCTGCGCTTTCCCGGCCGCGATCTGCTGGTTGGCCTGTTTGCCTCGGCCATCGTCACCCCGGGCATGGTGGTGGCCTTTGGCCTGCTGGCAATCTGGGGTCGCAATGGCTGGATCAACCGCGCCAGCGAGGCCCTGTTCGGCTTCCCGCTGGGCAATCCCGCCTTCGGCCTCTCAGGCATTCTGCTGGCCCATGTTGTTCTCGATGGCGCCTTTGCCGCCCGCATCCTGCTGGCACGGCTCGATACCATCCCGCCCAACCTGCTCAAGACCGGCCAGTCGCTGGCGCTGACCACCTGGCAGCGCTTTGTCATTCTCGACTGGCCCGCCATGCGGGGCACCGTCCCGGGCCTGGCCGCGATCATCTTTCTGCTGGCCTTCACCAGCTTTCCCATCGTGCTGCTGCTCGGCGGCGGCCCGGCCAACCAGACCCTGGAAGTCGCCATTTACGCTGCGGTACGACAGGATTTCGATTTGACCGGCGCGGTGCGCCTGGCACTGACGCAAATTGGCGTCTGTTCCGCCGTCATTCTGATTGCCGCCGCGCTGGCCCCGGTTCCGACCAGTTTCGGCTCATCTTCTGCCCAAACCTGGCGCGACCGGCCCGCAGCCCGCACCATCCAGGCGCTGGTGCTCCTGGTCTGCACCATCGGCTTCGTGCTGCCCCTGGCTTCGGTTCTGGTGGACGGGCTGACCACCGGCATGGGCCGACTGTTGGCCCAGCCGGCGTTCTGGCGAGCCAGCCTGGCCAGCCTCGTCATCGGGACCGCATCGGCACTGCTGACCCTGGCCCTGGCACTGGGGCTGGGACTTGGCCGCGCCGCCACCGCCAGCGGCGTCATGCGAACCCTGTTGAGCATGCCCGCCTTTGCCTATCTGGCAGTGCCAGCGGTGGTGCTGTCGCTCGGCTTTTTCCTGCTGGTTCGCTCACTGGGTATCGCGCCGGCCACAGCCGCCCCCTATATCGTGGTCCTCGCGAACAGTCTGCTTGCCCTCCCCTTCGCCATGGCCACTTTGGGCCCACCACTTGAGGCAATTGCCCAGACCCGTGGCAAGCTGATCCGCACACTGGGCCTATCTGGCTGGCGCCAGTTCATGGCCGTCGAATACCCCCTGCTGGGCAGAGATATCGGCGTCATGCTGGCTCTTGCCTTCTGCTTCTCTTTGGGTGATCTGGGCGTTATTGCCTTGTTTGGCACCCAGGACTTTCAGACCCTGCCATTGATGATGTTCCGGTCCCTTGGCAGCTATCGCAGCAATGATGCCGCAGCCATTGCCGCGATCCTGCTGCTCGGCACGGTCACGGCCTTTATCGGCCTGCCCCGCCTGTTCCAAAGGATCGCCAATGCTGCGCATTGAAGAATTGACCTTCGCCTATCCCGGGCAAACCACGCCCTATGTCTTCAGCTTTGAAGCAGCGCCCGGCGAAATCACCGCCATTTCCGGCACCAGCGGGTCGGGCAAGTCCACCCTGCTGGACCTGATCGCGGGCTTTCTGCAACCCACGGCCGGCAGCATCAATCTTGACGGCGCCGATATTCTGCCGCTCGCCCCCGAACAGCGACCGGTATCGCTACTGCTGCAATCTGAAAGTTTGTTCGAGCACTTGCGCACCGACCGCAATGTCCGACTTGGCCTGCCCCCGGGCACCAGCCTGGCCGAGGCCAGCCGCCGTGTCGACCAGGCGCTCGATGAGGTAGGGTTGCAAGGTCTCCAGAGCCAGATCGCCGGCACGCTTTCAGGCGGCCAGAAGCAACGCGTGGCTCTCGCACGCACACTATTGCGCGACCGGCCGGTACTCCTGCTGGACGAGCCTTTCTCGGCTCTGGACGATGACACCCGAGCCACCATCCGCGATCTGGTACAGACCCTGACGCTGCGCCACAACTGGCACACCATTCTGGTCAGCCACCATGCCGACGATGTCGATGCACTGGCCAATCGTCGCTATCTGCTGGTCGACCGTCGGCTACAGCCAGCTTAGCGCGGGGCTATTGGGCCCAGGCGCCGAACACCTTCTCGAACAGCGCCTGGGCAGCCTCATCCTTTTCCAGGGTGATGATCGCGTTGCGGCCTGTTCCGTATACCACCGCCAGATCCATCCATTTGCGGTTCTCAAGCAGATCAATATTGGCCGTGGTATCTGTAGGCGACGCGCTGAGTGCAAACAGGAACGAATTGCCGACCACGCGGGCCGAAGCACCAACCAGCGGCGTGCCCGGCACCAGTTCTTCATCCTTGAGCAGCACACCCGGCAAATTGGCCACCGTTCCACCAATGAAGGTGTCCGAGACCTGGAAGTCCACTTCCATCAAATGGCTGGCCGGCAGGCTGGGGTCCGAATTCTTGCGGATCGTCAGATCCACGCCCAGATTGCGGGCCGGGATGCTGGCATGGCCAATCAATGTTGGCAGACCAAGTTCATCAACGCCCTCGCGCCACTCCACCGTGCCCGAGAAAGGGACCGCTCCAGTGGTGCCGGTGGCGCTGGCTTCCAGCAGCAGCGACTGGCTGCCCGCCAGTACGGCCGGATCAACCGATGCACCCGGATCGTCGATGGCCGGTGTGTTCGCGGCCTGTCCTGGAAGGCGTTCTTCGCTCTTGCCATCAGCACCACCCAGCGGCGGCAGCACGGTTTCTGTTCCGGTCGACGCGCTCGGCTGCGGCGTGGGCTCAAGGCGATCCTCGACCTCCAGCCCCTCCAGTGTGGTGGCGGGTTCGACCGCCGGTGCCGTCGCCGTATTACCGGGAACTGCTACGGGATCGGTCGCTGTTTCAGGGCTCTGCACAGGGTCCAGCGTTGGCGTTGATGGCGCAGCGACGCTGGTATTCTGCTCCTCAGCAGGCTGTGCCTGACCAAACATCTGCTCGAGGTCGACATAGCCTTCGCGCCATGCCCAGAAGCCGGCGCCGCCAACCCCCACCAGCAGGATAGCGAACACGACAAGAAAAATAGTAAGGCCGGATCCGGCGCGCGGGACAGCAGGAGGCGACACGAAACCGCTGTCATCGCTGTCATCCCCGCCGTGGTCCGGCGCCGCGAACATGCGCTCAGCAACAGCCTGGGCTGTCTCGGGCGTGTCGGCACTCGATTCACCGCGCGCTTCGCGATCCAGTGTCTCGATTGCCCGCTCAATCGCGCCCTCAGCTTCGCTGGCATCGGGCTCAAGCTCGACTTCCCGCACCGTTGACAGCGCCGGCTCGACTGCAGCGGACGCCAGTGGTTCGGCCGGTCGCCGCAGGGCTGATTGCGATCCGCCCAGCAAGGGCTCGACTCGCCCGCCGCGCGCAATTTCGGCTGTCGAATTGACAGCCAGCGCCGCATTCTCGTGGCGCGAGCCATAACTTGCCGGCCTTGGCGTCGTTTCAATGGGGCGGATGTTTGACACCGGCTGCATCGGCGCGCTGCGGGGCAATTCCGGCCGCGACGGCAATTCCGCTGATTCGCTTTTTGGCGTGGGTTTGCTGACCACCGGCACCTGGATTACCGAAACGCTCCCGGTAGCGGCCGCCTCGGCAATGATCTCCTCGATCGACATGGCATCGGTTGATTTCGCCGCTACCGCGACCGGCTTTGGCGGCCCCACAGGCAGGTCTTCTGCCGCAGCGTGGTCGGTTGATTCACTCTCGGACGACTTGGGTTCATCGGGCCTGGTTTCGGTCGGCGGCGCGGCAACCGGCTTTGGCTCGGGGGCCCGGGGCGCCAGCGTTCCCTCACGTCCCAGCGTGATAACAGCCTCGCTGGCTTCCTGCTCGACCCGGCGGATACAATCTTCGAGCTGCAGACGGTGCTGGGTGATGTCACGTGCCGGCAATGGCGGAGAAATAGCCCGCAACTGACCCACCAGAGCCGAACGCGCCTTCTCATAGACCGCACGCCGTGCGGCCCCGTTATTCTCCGGCAACGCCGAGATAGCCCGGCGCAACAGCTCTTTGTAGTCCGCCATTGGTTACTTGATACTCACGATTTCTGCGCCGAGTTGTAGCAAAAAAAATCAGTCTTGAAACGGGTCAACGACAAGGATGGTATCGAGCCGTTCCGGGCTCGTCGACAGCATTGCTACCGAAGTACCAATTTGTTCCTCGATAAAACGGACATACTTGATGGCCTGCGCCGGCAATTGCGCCCAGCTGCGTGCCCCGGCTGTCGTTTCCGACCAACCTTCAAGCGTCTCGTAGATTGGCTTAACCCGCGCTTGTGCTCCCATTGAGGCAGGCAGGTAATCAATCCGCACCCCATCCAGCTCGTAGCCGACACAGACCTTGATCTCCTTGAGGCCGTCGAGCACATCGAGCTTGGTCAGCGCAATGCCGGTGATGCCCGAGGTCTTGACGGTCTGCCGCACCAGCACCGCATCGAACCAGCCACAGCGCCGCGGACGGCCGGTATTGACGCCCACTTCACGACCCACCACGGCCAGATGCTTGCCGATATCGTCATCGAGCTCGCACGGGAATGGGCCTTCGCCCACGCGGGTCGTATAGGCCTTGGTGATGCCCAGCACGTAGCCGATGGCCGTTGGGCCAAGGCCAGAGCCGGCAGCTGCCTGTCCCGCCACGGTATTGGAAGAGGTCACGAACGGATAGGTGCCGTGATCATTGTCCAGTAGGGCGCCCTGGGCGCCTTCGAACAGGATCCGGGCGCCGGCCTTGCGCTTGTCGTCGAGCACCCGCCAGACCTGATCCATAAAGGGCAGGATATCGGCGGCAACGGCGATCAGTTCGTCATAGATCGTCTGGGCGTCGATCTCGGCCAGCCCCATGCCACGACGCAGCGCGTTGTGGTGGGTCAGCAGGCGCTCGATCTTGACCATCAGCGTATCGGGTTCGCTCAGATCGACCAGACGGATGGCACGGCGGCCAACCTTGTCTTCATAGGCCGGGCCAATGCCGCGCTTGGTGGTGCCAATCTTCAGTCCCGAATTGGAATCCTCGCGAATGGCGTCCAGTTCACGATGCAGCGACAGGATCAGCGGTGCATTGTCGGCGATGCGCAGCAGTTCGGGGGTGATCGTCACTCCCTGCGCGCGCAGACGCTCCAGCTCACTGACGAAATGGTGCGGATCCACCACCACGCCATTGCCAATCACCGACAGCTTGCCTTGCACCAGACCGGACGGCAGTAGCGCGAGCTTGAAGCTCACCCCGTCAATAACCAGCGTATGGCCGGCATTGTGACCGCCCTGATAGCGGACCACGACGTCGGCGCGCTCGCTGAGCCAGTCCACGATCTTGCCCTTGCCCTCGTCGCCCCACTGCGAGCCGACGACAACCACATTAGCCATGAAATTCCATCTCCAGGATAGGCGCGACACGAAGGGTCCGACAAAGCCGTCGCCCCTTCCCCAATTTGGACGTCTGTCCCCCGACCAACTTTGGTTGACGTTTCAACCGGGTCGAATAACTGCTAAGTCCGACTGTCCTTACATCACCCGGGCTACGATGACAAAGCCGCTAGTGCACCAAAATCGCGGCATTTCCGCCCGCGTCCTCGACCAACCCTATCTCATGTTGATTCTGGCCCCCATGTTCTGGGGTGGAAATGTGGTGGCCGCCAAGATGGTGGTGGGAGAGATCGACCCCTTTCTGCTGCTTTCGGCCCGTTGCGTGGGCGCTACGCTGTTCATCCTGCCGTTTTCCTGGCGCTTCCTGTCCGCCGACTGGCCGGTGATCCGCCGCACCTGGCCCCTGTTGATGGCCTATGGCGCCCTGGGCTATGCCCTTTACAATGTGCTGCTCTATCTGGGGCTGACGACCACCACGGCCGTCAATTCCTCGATCGAAACGGGCGCCCTGCCCATGATGATTCTTGCTGCCAACTTCATCGTCTTCCGCGTTCGTGCCAGAGTGCTGCAGGTACTGGGTGTGCTGATCGCCATATCTGGCGTCATGCTCACCGCCACCCATGGCGACCTGCGCCGCATTCTCACACTCGATATCAATATCGGCGACGGTTTCGTCCTGCTGGCCTGCCTGACCTATACCGCCTATACGCTGGCCCTGCGGTTCCGCCCGCAAGTGCATATGATGAGTTTCATGGCCGTCGCCTTCACGGGGGCAGCTATCACCGGTCTGGTCATGCTGCAGCTGTTCGGCCCCGGCATCACCGCCTTTGCCACCATCCCCACCATGTCGCCCACCGTCTGGGCCGTGCTGGTCTATGTGATGATCTTTCCCTCCATGTTCAGCCAGATCTTTTACGCCCGCGGTGTCGAACTGGTGGGCGCCAACCGGGCTGCCCCCAGCCATAATCTGATCCCGGTCTTTGGCACGCTGGGTTCGGTGATCATTCTGGGCGAACGGCTCGAACTCTATCACTACCTCGCCGCCGCCATCATCATCGCCGGCATCGCCATGGCCGAATGGGCCGCCCGCCGCATGCGCTAGAGCATCGCCCGACGGCGCTGCAATGCCGGCGCGCGCCGAAACGCCGTCCGGCTTGCGCTTGCGGTTTTCACGGTGATGGGCGGCCTTTGGCTCGATCCAGTTTACTACTCAGGGAGCCAAGGGCCGCCCATCACGGATCTGGAGTTTCCTCACCGGGTCCGGATCAAGCGGGACTAGTGTTGCAAGCCCGGTTGCCGACTGTCTGCCCGGCCAAACGGGCGCCCCCGTCTCCAGCCTTCCCGCCCGGCCCTGCGTCGGGGCCGCGTGCTGGCGGGAACGGGAGCAAGTATGCGCGCGGTTTTCGCGACGGGGACAAGAAGGACAAGTTGGCCCGCGGGGCCGGCAACAAAAAGGCCGGCGCCAGAGCGCCGACCCTTTCACTATTCAAGCACGCTCAAAGCCTAGAAGCGCAGCGCCTTGGCCTGCTTGACCCCTTCGAGCGAAGCAATCTCGGCGAGCTGCGCCTCGGTCAGCTGCCCGTCAATCGACACCAGCGCGATCGCGTCCGCACCCTGTTCGGCGCGGCCCAGATTGAAGTTGGCGATATTGATGCCAAGTGTACCCAGCAGCGTGCCCAACCGGCCAATATGGCCGGGCTTGTCCTCATTGGTCACATACAGCATGGATGGCGTCAGTTCGGCCTCCATATTGATGTTCTTGACCTGGATGATCCGTGGCTTGCCGCTGGCAAACACCGTCCCCGCCACCGCGCGTTCCTGACGCTCGGTGACAACCGTCAGGCGGATGTAGTTTTCATAGGCGCCCTGCTGCTCGCGCGTCACCACTTCCACGCCAATGCCCCGATCCTTGGCGATCTGCGGCGCCGAAACCATGTTCACATCGGGCATCATCGGCCGCATCACGCCATAGACTGCCGAGGCCACCATGGGGCGGGTATTCATGCTGGCGACATCGCCCTCGAACTCGATCTTGATGCCCTTGATCGCCGTTTCGGTCATCTGACCGGCAAACGAGCCGAGCATTTCGGCCAGCTTGATGAACGGGGTCAGGCGCGGTGCTTCTTCGGCCGAGATCGATGGGAAGTTCAGCGCATTGCTGATTTCGCCGGCATTGAGATAGGCCGAGATCTGCTCGGCCACCTGCAGCGCCACATTCTCCTGGGCTTCGCCGGTGGAGGCGCCCAGATGCGGGGTGCAGATCACGTTGGGCATTTCAAACAACGGGTTGGCCGTGGCGGGTTCCTCGAGGAACACGTCCAGCGCCGCACCCGCCACCTGCCCCGACTTGAGGGCTTCGTAGAGCGCGGCTTCGTCGATCAGGCCGCCACGGGCACAATTGATGATCCGCACGCCCTTCTTGGTCTTGGCCAGCGCAGCAGCGTCAATGATGTTGCGCGTCGCGTCGATCAGCGGCGTGTGCAGCGTGATGAAGTCGGCGCGCGCCAGCAGCTCATCAAGCGTCACCTTCTCGACGCCGATCTCCAGCGCGCGATCAGGCGTCAGGAATGGATCAAAGGCGACAACCTTCATCTTGAGGCCCTGCGCGCGGTCGGCCACGATTGAGCCGATATTGCCCGCGCCGATCAGGCCCAGCGTCTTGTTGGTGACTTCCACACCCATGAAGCGGTTCTTCTCCCACTTGCCGGCGCGGGTCGATGCATCGGCCTCGGGCAGCTGGCGCGCCAGCGCCATCATCATGGCGATGGCGTGTTCGGCGGTGGTGATGGAATTGCCAAAGGGCGTGTTCATCACGATGATGCCCTTCTTGGTCGCGGCAGGGATATCGACATTGTCGACACCGATGCCGGCGCGGCCGATGACCTTGAGCCTGGTCGCCGCGGCAATGACCTTTTCGGTCATCTTGGTGGCCGACCGGATCGCCAGACCATCATACTGGCCGATGACTTCGAGCAGCTTTTCCTTGTCCTTGCCCAAATCGGGCAGATAGTCGACCTCGACGCCATTGTCCTGGAAGATCTGGACGGCGGCCATGCTGAGCTTGTCGGAAACGAGAACCTTGGGCATTGGGTAATCCCTGAAATTGATGTGAAACCGTCCCACACCCTTGATCCCTCCCCACAAGGGGGAGGGATGCACAGGAGCTGCGCCGGCAGAGGCTTCGGCTCCATCGTCTCCCTCCCCCTTGTGGGGAGGGATCAACGGTGGGGGTTCTTGAGTTAGGCAGCGGCCTTGTCGAGCGCGGCCTTTTCTTCGGCGAAGGCGAAATCGAGCCACGGCACCAGCGCGGCCAGATCGGCCGTTTCGATGGTGCAGCCGGCCCAGATGCGCAGACCCGACGGCGCGTCCTTGTAGGCGCCGATGTCATAGGCCACGCCGGCCTTGTCGAGCCGCGCCACGATGGCCTTGGCAAACGCCGCCTGCGCCGCGTCATCGAGCGCCGTGATCGCCGGATCGACGATCGAGAAGCACACCGAGGTGTTGGAGCGGTTAGCCTCATCCTTGGCCAGAAACTCGACCCACCCGGTCTTGGCGACCCAGTCGGCCAGCACCTTGAAATTGGCGTCAGCGCGCGCCTGCATGGCACTGAGGCCACCCAGCGACAGACCCCATTCCATCGCATCAATGGCGTCTTCGATGCAGATCATCGAGGGCGTATTGATGGTGGCGGCCTGGAACACTTCTTCCAGCAGCTTGCCGCCCTTGGTCAGGCGGAAGATCTTGGGCAGCGGAAGATCGGGCTTGAAGGTCTCCAGCCGCTCGACCGCACGGGGCGACAGGATCAGCACGCCATGGGCGGCTTCACCACCCAGCGCCTTCTGCCAGGAGAAGGTCACCACATCGAGCTTGGCGAAATCAAGGTTCTGCGCGAAGGCGGCCGAGGTCGCATCGCAAATGGTCAGGCCCTGACGATCGGCCGCGATCCAGTCGCCATTGGCAACCCGCACGCCCGAGGTCGTGCCGTTCCAGGTGAACACCACGTCACGGTCAAAATCCACCTGACCGAGATCGGGCAGTTCGCCATAGGGCGCCTTGATGATGCGGACATCGTCCAGCTTGAGCTGCTTGGACACGTCGGTGACCCAGCCTTCGCCAAAGCTTTCCCAGGCCAGCATGTCGACGCCACGCGCGCCGAGCATCGACCACAAGGCCATTTCCACAGCGCCGGTATCGGAGGCGGGGACAATGCCGATGCGGTAATCGGCGGGAACTTCCAGCAATTGCCGGGTCAGGTCGATTGCGCGCTGAATACGCGCCTTGCCCGGCTTGGAGCGGTGCGACCGACCGACCAGCGCATTGGCCAGCGCTTCAACCGTCCACCCAGGACGCTTGGCACAGGGGCCTGACGAGAAATTTGGATTGGCCGGTTTTACCGCCGGCGCGGTCAGGGGCATTGGAGCCATCTTCAGCGACCCTCCCAGGTCTATGCGTCTCGCGTTAGGGCGAGATGTCCTGAGACGGCGAATACGCCCGAACCCATGGCGGCGTCAATACGTCTTTTTGGCGCAGCGTTTGCTCCGGAACTCATAAGCTTGTTTCGGGAAACACAAAAGGTCCTGCCATCTTGTAGCTTCGGCAGTAGGTGAAAATCCGTTGAACTGCCGTCGTCATTGACGCAGCGGGAGTTACCCTTTCTTAGGGTGCGGCTTGTACGCTTTGAAGCATTCCATTGATTGAGAGCAATTTCGATGCGGGTTTCTACAGTATCGCTGCTATTTTACTTGGCGCTTCACTCTCCTGCGTTCGCCTATCTGGATCCGGGTACCGGCAGCATGATCCTGCAGGGGATTATCGGCGGCGTGGCGGTTGGAGCGGCAACAATCTCGGTCTATTGGAAGAAGCTCACCTCGATCTTTGCTGGTCGCGCCCGCAGCAAGTGACATCACAGAGAGCGTTGCGGCGCGTCGCAGGGTCTTTTCGAGATCCCGCCGGCGGCGTCTTTGAATCAGGCGATCTGATCTACCGCAGCGTGAGCGCGGTTGGCTCCTCGCATTATGAGGCCGCAGTGACCGCCGGTGTGCTGGACGGCCTCGTAACCGATGGCATGCTGGTGCCCTATGAGAGGATCGCGCCTTCGTCCGTTGAAGCCGATGCCGGCATGGTGCATCTGCTTCAGCATCCTCGGCTTGAAGTCATTTCGCATCCCTATGAATGGTCGTTCTCTCTGCTAAAGGACGCTGCGATTTTCCAGCTGGAGCTCTTGATCCGGCTGCTGGACCAAGGCTTTACGCTCACGGACGCGTCCGCCTACAATATACAATATGATGGGCATCGCCCGGTCTTTCTCGACCACTTATCTATCCGCCCCTATCGCGAAGGCGAATTCTGGCTGGCGCATCGCCAGTTCTGCGAGCAGTTCCTGAACCCACTGGTGCTGCGGTCTGCACTCGGCGTGGCGCACAACGCCTGGTATCGAGGAACATTAGAAGGCATTCCGGTTGCCGACCTCGCCCGGCTCCTGCCCCTGAAACGGCGGTTGTCGTGGAATGTCCTGGTTCACATCCTGCTGCAAGACCGGTTCCAACAATCCGCCGGGTCGCGTGTCGACCTGGGCCAGACGCTGCGGCAGCGGCAACTCCCGAAGGCCCAGTTCAGGGCCATGTTGCAGCAATTGCTCAGGTGGATCGGCCGGATGACGCCCGCCGGCACACGCCCGACCACTTGGGCAGGTTACGCAGCCAACAATACATATTCAGAACTAGACGGCGGAGCAAAGCGACAGTTCGTGGCCGACTTCGTCGCTTCGAGCGGCGCGAGGTCGGTCATTGATCTGGGCTGCAACACCGGCGACTATGCCAGGATCTGCCTCGATAATGGCGTGGGCCGCGTCGTTGGATTCGATTTTGATCAACAGGCCCTTGATGGTGCCCATTCCCGTGCCAAGGCCGAGAACCTGAATTTTCTCCCGCTCTTTCTCGATGCGCGCAATCCGAGCCCGGATCAGGGCTGGCTGCAATCGGAACGCATGGGGTTTGCAAAACGCTTCGAGGCGGATGCTGTACTGGCACTGGCCTTCGAGCACCATCTGGCGATCGCGCACAATGTGCCACTTGATCAGACCCTCGACTTCATAATGTCCACCGCTCCCCAGGGCGTCGTGGAGTTCGTCCCCAAAGACGACCCCACGATCAAGACGATGCTGGCGCTGCGCGAGGACATCTTCCCCGACTATAGCGAAGGCAACTTCCGGCATTTGCTCGCAGCGCGCGCCAGAATCGTGCGCGAGGAACAGATATCGGCGTCGGGGCGCCGCATGTTTGTGTTTCAGAAGTAGCAAGACGGTGGGCGACGAGACAGCGAACCGCATCGATCAGGGGCGAACCGCCGGCACAGACCGGGTGCTTCTCTTCGTCCTGCCGCTACTTGCCTTCCTGCCCCCGATGGTACACGCCTACACAACATTAAAGCTGCCGCTGGGCATCCACTTTTGGCTGCTGAGCGGTGGTATTGCCGCGTTGGCCCTGCTGCTGGGCTCCGCCATGGCTTGGTTAGGCACCAAAGTGGAGGACCGTCCGTGGCAGATCCTGCAAGCCGTTCTGCTAGGTTCGGTAGTCCTGCTGCTGATTGACCTATCGACCTATCGGTTCGATGCATCCCTTCTGCTGGCTCACCTCCCCTGGGCATTGGGGCTCTGGGCCTGCCTTGCCGCCACCTTCTGGCTTCTTCGCCGGCAGCTTCCGAAAATTTTGTTTGCCGGCGCTCTGGCGCTCCTGCTGTCGACTGTCGCGCCACAGGTCCACCTGTCGTTCTTGGCCCCTGCAGCGCAAGCCGGCGCGTCGGGCGGAACGCAGAAGGAAGCACCGCCATTCATTTACATCGTGCTCGACGAAATGATCGGCCCAGAGGGTATTCCGAAGGATATCGAGGGCGGTGAGAAGGCCTATCAGGCGGTGCGCCAACTGTTCGACAAGCACGGTTTCCGCTTGTTCGGCAGCGCCTTCAGTCGCCATTCGCTGACGGTTCGCTCGATACCCAATACGCTGAACTACGACGTTGACGACAATAGCTGGGGGATGGTTCTTCGACACAGCAACAACGGCGTCGTTCAGTCGGTGCTGTTTGAAGAGCTGGCGCTTTCAAAGCCACTCGTTGTCTACCAGACCAAGCACATCAATTTTTGCAGTTCCGTGCCCACGCGATGCGAAACTCTGCAGTCCTATGACGCTCAGGGGGAATGGGTCACACAGCTTGGTCTCGGTCCTGCCGAGACCCTCTTCACGCTCAGGGAGGCCCTGTCTGGCAGTCTGTTGGCACGTGGCGGAATACAACTCCTGGCGACTACCTTACGTTTGGACCTCAACAAGGCGGTCCCCGAGTATTTCGACGTCCACGCATTCCCGGCCTGGTTTGACCACTTTTCCGACGATGTGGTCCGGTCAGAAGGCAACAGCAACTATTTCGCTCATTTGCTCAGTCCACATGCGCCCTACATTCTCGATGCTTCCTGCGCACCGCAACAAGGGTGGGAACTTCCATACAATCTCGATGACGAACACCTTTCAGACGTGGAGCTAGATGACGCCCGCGCCAGACACTACCGCGCCTATTTCAAGCAGATGACCTGCTTGCTGGGAAAGCTGGACGCCTTTCTCATGCGCTTGGCCGATAGTCCCGCATTTTCTGACGCTACGATTGTCCTGCACGGCGACCACGGTTCCCGTATCTCTGGAGGTCGCTTCGCTGAAACCATCACCGAACGCGATCTCGTCGACAATCACTCGACCCTGTACGCTATCCGCGCCCCAGAGATCGAAGCTGCCTATGATCTTCGCCGTGTATCGGTACAGCAGCTCACTGCCGAGTATTTCAGCAACGTGAGCCGACCAGCTTCCGATGACGATCTCAGCGTCGTCATTGACTCGATACGGGAGGGTAACGCTGTGGTTCTGCAGATGCCGAAAACTCAAGGCGAGACGCAGCTCACCGGTGAATTGGCAGAGTGGTAGCCAAGTGGAGACATCTATTTTTGGGCATCTGCCGTCATTGTAGCATCAGGCTTTCTACTGTCGGCTCGGAACTGGTCCCTGTTTTTATTGGTTCTATTGCCCAGCACCGTATGCCTCATGGGGCCCTGGATTGACTTATGGTCAACTTTGAATTGCGCCGACGCGTGCCCGTCTGGACACGATATGGGAAATGGACCAATCACCGGGATCGTTGCGGCGGCTACCCTGTTCTTTGTTCTGGTTGCTGGCATCAAAGCCTTGATGATCCAGGCGGCGACCGCGACGCAATCGGCCTTAGCGCGGACGAACGGCTGCTTTCGGTGTCTTTCGGTCTGACCGCAAACGACCGCAATGGGGTCGGTATCCGACAGTCGGCAACGCGCCCCATTCCGGCCGTCGCCAGGTTCACATGCCAAGCCTGAAAGCCGACATCCGAGGGGCAAGACTTTCCTTGCGACTAGCGCCCGCCGACCAAGTCCAACATGGCGCGTACGGCAGTCGCATAGCCCTTTGCGCCCAGGCCGGCCATGACAACATCGGCGCGCATTGACACGTAGGAGCGATGGTAGATCGGCTCGCGCTTGTGGATGTTGGAAATGTGAAACTCGATCACCGGTCCTTCGAACATCTTGAGCGCATCGAGCAGTGCCAGCGAGGTGAAGGTGAAAGCGGCCGGATTGATGATGATCCCTGCGCCCTCGTCAATCGCCTCATGTACCAGATCGATCAGCTTTTCCTCGCTGTTGGTCTGGTGAAACTGGATGGGCGTGTCGCCGCTGCTCGCGCGGCAGAGGTCTTCGACCTCTGCCAAGGTCGTGGTGCCGTAGATGGCGGGCTCGCGCTTGCCCAGGCGGTTGAGATTGGGACCGTTGAGCACATAGATTGGTTTCATGGCACTAGCCTCCATAGCCAAAGGTGCGGGGCAGCCAGAGCACAGTCTCGGGGACGAAGGTGAACAGCAGCAGGGCGCCGATCAGGGCGAGGAGGAAGGGGAATACGTCGGTGACCAATTCGCGCATCGAGGCGCCCGAGATACGCGTCATGATGAACAGCAATAGCCCGAAGGGCGGGGTGATCAGGCCGAGCATGATGTTGACCACCACCACCACGCCGAAATGCACCATGTCGATGCCCAGAGCCTGCGCCGTGGGGATGAAAATTGGCACGATGACCAGCAAAATGGTGGTGCCTTCCAGCAGGCAGCCCAGCACGATCAGCAGGATGTTGACGGCGATCAGGAAGGTGATCGGGTCAAGCTCCCAGGCGATTAGCATGGTGCTGAGACTGCGCGGGATATTCTCCACCGTCACGACATAGTTGAACACCAGGGCCCCGGCGATCAGCATGCCAATCGAGGCGGTGGTCTTGGCGCTGGTCAGCAGTGACGCATAGAAGTCTCGGGCGCTGACGCTGCGATAGATGACGACCGAAATGATCAGGGCGTAGAAAGCGGCAATGGCAGCGGCTTCGGTGGGCGTGGTGATGCCGCCATAGATGCCGAACATCAGCACGGCGGGCATGAGCAGGACCGGCAGCGCCTCCCAGGTCATGCGCGGCAACTGGCGCAGGGGCGTGGGTGATTCGACGGGGAAATTCTTGAGGCGAGCAGTAATGGCGATCAGCACCATCATGGTGCCGGCCATCAGCAGGCCGGGAATGATGCCGGCGAGGAACAGGTAGCCGATCGAGGCGTCCGAGATCAGCGCGTAGAGCACCATGGGGATCGAGGGGGGAATGATCGGGCCGATCACGGCTGTCACCGCCGTCAGCGCCGCCGCATAGCTGGGGGTATACTTGCCATCCTTGGTCATCATGAATTGCATCATCTTGCCGCTGCCAGCGGCGTCGGCGACAGCCGAGCCCGACATGCCGGCAAAGACGATGGATTGCAGCACATTGACCTGGGCCAGCCCGCCGCGGAACCGCCCGACAATGGCGTCACACCATTTGAGCAGTCGTTCCGACAGCGAACCGGAATTCATGATCTCGGCGGCGAGGATGAACAGCGGCACGGCCAGCATGATGTAATTTGAATACATGCCGTTGAGCAGCTGCTCGGCGACGATGCCCATGTCCTGGCCGCGGATCAGCAGATA
>NZ_JAUYGL010000137.1 GCF_030689745.1 Devosia sp. | reverse complement strand
CATCATCAGGACGATGCATCGCGAGATGACAGCGCAAGGGGTGTCGCACGCCGCCGCCGACTACGTGATCTTCGACCCAGCCGCAAAGGACAGCCGCCCGATCACCGGCCGGGTGGTCGCACGGGGCCTGTCCGATGAGATCGACGACCGCCACTACCTGATCGTCGACGCTCTTGACGGCCGCACCCACTATGTCGACATCGGCAAGGGGGAGGCCACCGAGCCCACGCCCGAAGGCGCCATCGTGCGCATTGATCCGAAGCGCCCCGAGCCCCGGCAGGTCGATCGCACGGTGTCCGAAATCGCGGCCGCCAATGGCGGGCGGTATGACGTCGATGTTCACCTTCGTCACGACCCGTCCGCCAGCGCTCCTTTTGCCGAAACCCACGTGCGCCGGCTGGAGGCGATCCGCCGCGTCATCGGCGGCGTCGAGCGGGAGCCCGATGGAACATGGGTGATCGCTCCCGACCATCTGGAGCGGGCGGCGGCGTACGAGCGACGCCAGGTGCAGGCCACGCCCGTGGCGGTGCGAACGCTGTCGTCACTGCCGCTGGAGCGGCAGGTCGGCGCCGAGGGGGCGACCTGGCTCGACCGCGAGCTTGTCGCGGAAACCCCGGAACCCGTGCGCGACGAGGGCTTCGGGCGGGAGGTGCGTGCGGCGCGGGTGCGGCGGCGGCAATGGTTGATCGAACAGGAGCTCGCCCGTGAGGAACAGGACCGGATCGTTTATCGCGCCAATCTGCTCGGCATCCTGCGCAGGCGTGAGCTCGCCCGCGTCGCCGGTCAGCTATCGAACGAACTGGGGCTGAACTACGTCGAGACCCGATCCGGGGAGAAGGTCGAGGGCATTTACCGGCGGCAGGTCGATCTCGCCACCGGCCGCTTCGCGGTCATCGAGAAAGCCCGCGAGTTCACGCTGGTGCCGTGGCGGCCCGTGCTGGAGCGGCATCTTGGCAAGCAGGTCTCCGGCATTGCGCGCGGCGACAGCATTTCGTGGGCGATAGGGCGGCAGCGGAGTGGACCGTCGGTGTCGTAGATGACCGATTTTGACCCAGAGCGCACATGCAGGGTTCTGGATCTCAATTGGCGAGACCGACCAAGTAAACTGGCGGTAGCCTTAGATGCACCAAACGATCTTACCCGCCTTTACCCAAAAATGGGATCGACATCCCTCCCGTAACCAGACAGAGGGGTGCAGCGAAACATGTCCTTTAGGATTGACCGAGATATCCCATCGTGGCTTCACCTCCTTCAGCAGCATCATTTCGAGCCGCTGTCCGCAGCCGCAAGGGCATCGCAAGCCCACGGACCAATCCTCATCGCCATCACGAGCCATAACGAGATTCCAGAGGGGCAGTCTGTGCGGCAGCATGTCCCCCTCGACAACCACGAGCGATCGGCGGGGAGTCAAGACGGCGACGATCCGACGCCACCAGAGCGGCCTGCGCTTCATGCGACCCTCCTGCGTTGTCCGAGAGCCGGTAATCCCAGCAGCGGCTCGGATGCACCGCAGGCAATCGGAAAGCGGTCGCCGTTTGCCAACTGGCCCTCGGCGAAGGTGTCCTCGTCACCTTCTGCCAACATGAATATTGCGCGGGCGCGCGCTTCGTTCGGAAACTCCCGGAACGGAAATACCCGTGCCAGGAACTCGATGACGCAGGCTGACGCGGCCCGCATGTTTAAGGCAATGACGCCAGGGGCCTCTTCACTGACACCTCTGAGATAGCCGTCCGCCACCTTCTGCGCGTGCGCACACGGCGCAGTCCGAGCGAGGTATTCGGCCTCCAGCAGCGCAGCATCGTACACGCCGCGATCCAGCAGGCTCGACCCGCCCGGATAAACGTAATCTACCCGTCCGTAGACTTCCGCGATGCGGCGCCCGCCAGCGGAGGTCGGCTCGGTCGGGATCGCGACGCCCACGTCGAACAGCGGCATTGCGAAAAAGGCACTCATGCGGTCCGCGATATGACGCCCTTCGGCTGTATCGACGCATGAGAATAGGAAGTCGGCCTCACATGCGGCCAAGATGGCTTCGCGGGTCGCCACAGAGCCCGTCAATTGCACGATCCCACAATCCGGCCTGTAGCGACGTATGGCGCGAGCAAACATTTCCACCTTGTCGATGCCGATGTCGGCGACCCCCGAATTCAAAATGCGGTTGAGATTGCGTTCCTCCAGCTTGTCGAAATCGATCAAGATGATCTCGCCGATGCCCAGGCGCGCGAGCTGTTCCGCGACAATTGAGCCCGTTCCGGAAACGCCGACGACGCACGCGCTCATCAGGCCAAGCCACGCGCGCATCGCGCTCGTGAAGGCCATTGGCGGTCGTAGAGGACCTGCTGCCGATGCTCCGTCGTTCCACCAAGAACGAAGGTCCGGCCCGACCTCCATCACCAGATCGACTGGCGTCGGAGCGTGATCGCTGTGATAGATACGGGCGCGTATCGCGCCATCCGGAATCATAATCGCCGAACCGGCAACCCGATCGGTGCCGTGCCGCAGGGCACCCATCAAAACCCGGTCGCTTTCGTCGGCGGCGCGGGCAAAGGCAAACAGGCCGCCCGGATGCGAATGGACGGCGATTATCACATCGCCGCAGAGCGCGGCGCGGTCTACGGCGGTTTCGACGTATTCGCCAGGCCAAGTGAGGAAGTCGTGCTTCCGAACGCAAGCGTCGTGAGGCACGGGAACAATCTCCCGGCCGAGCAGCTTGTTTCGGCGACGACCCGTGCTCGCGCACAGAAGAAGGGCGGCGGCTTCCAGTCCGTCGCCGGGAAAGAGATGCTGCCGCAGTTGGACGGCGATCCTGTGCGGCAGCACCAAAGTATGCCGCCGTTTCATGGCTCGACCTCACGGCGCAGCGACTCATCGACCAGGGCAAGATGGGTTGCAAGCGTGTCCCGCGTCGGATCCCACGGCCGATGCCGCGACCAGCGCTGAAATTGCAACCCAGTGATGGTTTCCCGACTCTGAGTCTGCGGAATTTCTCCGCGGGATTGGCGCGCGAGCGCCGGATGGCAATAGAACATGTCGAGCTGGGCGCCGGGGTAACTGACCGGCACCTCGATTGCGATATCGGTCGCGTGCGACTGGTAGCCCGCCGGAACGGGATAGTTCCGAATGACCAGCCATCGGCGCCCACCGTCAATGAGGGTTTCCCAGCGCAGGCCGAGGCGGTCGAGATGTTCCTCGTCCTGCGGCAGAAGGGCGAACTCGACGCGCCGCCCGACCGGCATGTCTCCGTTGTTGATCTGTCGCGGCGTCAACCGCAGCTTCTCGATGCCCTTATGGCGGAGATCGATGGTGAAGGAGAGATCGACCTCCTTCTTGGGTTCACCCGTGATCTTCAAGATGATGATCCACGGCGTGTCGGGATTGAAGCCGGCCTGCTTGATTGCGTCCCGCACGGTGATTGTGGGGCGCGGCGATTCGATCACCACCCCTTGGACATTCAGTTTCCACCGGATCACGACACCGTCATCGTGATGGTGCTCATGACCATGCTCGCCATGGTGATGTTCGTGTCCGCCGTGGTCATGCCCAGGCTCCCCGTCGTTATGGGAATGCTTGTGGGAGCCGGTTTGTTCGTGATCGCCACCGGCAGGCGACTTTACATTCCCATTGGACATTAAAATCTCCGTAGCTGCTTGGTTTTGGCCACCTTTTCGGTTGTCGGTGACCGTCAGCTCGGATTTTGCTATCCTGCTACGTCAGAATTGGACGCAGATCTTATGCGATACGACAAAGCCAAAAAAATCCTTGAATTGGCTCGGGCGCTGGCGAGCAGCGCAGAGGGCATGACCCTCGATGAAATGTGTCGTTTCACGGGCGAGAAACGCCGCACGGTCGAGCGGATGCGCGACACCATCCGCGAGGTATTTCCGCAGATGGAGGAAATCGCCGATCACCCGTCCAAGCGCTTCCACATCCCCAAGGGGCTCGACGGCTTCTTCCAGGACCCCACGACAGATGAGTTGAGCGACCTCGGCGTCGCAGTTGCGGAACTGCGCGAGAGCGGTGCGACGGCCCGCGCCGAATCGCTTGCCGAGCTAGATCGGAAAATCCGCGCAGCCATGCGTCAGGGACGGCGGCGTGCGACGGAAACGGATGTTGAAGCCCTGCTGCGCGCGGAGCTTATCGCTGTGCAGGCCGGACCGCGCCCCGCCGAAGACCCGGCGGTCTTGGTGACGCTGCGGCAAGCCCTGCTCAGCATGAAGATGTTGCGCTTCGTCTATCACGGCGGCTCGAGGCCTGGAACGTCCCGCGACGTGATTCCCTTCGGCATTATTTTTGGGCGGATGAATTATCTGATCGGCGCCGATGCTGGCACGACGAAACCGAAACACTGGCGGCTCGACCGGATTGCCGATCTGGAATGCCTAGATGAGGCCGCCGCCCCTCCCGAAGACTACAATCTGGTGCAATTCGCCAATACGTCCTTTGGCTATTTCGAGGGGCCGCAAGAGGATGTCGTGCTGCACGTGCTGCCCAGCGGCATGGACGATTTCAAGAACTGGCGCTTCCATTCAAGCCAAGTGGTCGAAACGCATCCGTCAGGGGGCGCCATCGTGCGGTTCCGCGCCAGCGGCATGCTCGAACTGGTCTGGCATCTCTTCTGCTGGGGAAACAAGGTCGAAATCATCGAGCCCGTATCGCTGCGCGAGCAGCTGACGACCGAACTCCGTGTGGCGCTCGCGCATCACGAAGAACCCCTCCGCTTTGCCTATACCGTGCCCACAAGGAAAGGATCATAGCCAAACGGACCTGCGTCCAATTCTGTCGCACCAGCCCCTTAACCTTGCCGGCGTTATGAAACCGCTCTCTGCGTCCCGTCTCAATGACTATCTTGGTTGCCCGCACGCAGTGGCGCTCTGGCTTGTCGGAGTCGCGCCAGAGGGCGAGGCTGATCCCACATTGCAGCTCCTCCGCGACAAGGGGTTTGAACACGAGGCAGCGGTCCTGGCGCGCCTGGAGGCGCTGCATGGCCCGGCGGTGAAAATCCCGTCTGAGGGCGCGCATGCCGACCGTGCCCGTCTCACGAAGGATGCGATGGACGCCGGCGTCAAGGTGATCTATCAGGGCGCGCTCTCCAAGGATGCGTGGCTCGGCTATCCTGACTTTCTCGTGCGATCCGAGGCCGCCGAAGGCGTCGCATATCGGCCTGAGGACGCCAAGTTGTCGCGCCGAGCCAAGGGCGAATACGTTCTGCAACTCGGCATCTATGCCGAACTTCTGGAGGCGGTGTTTGGCATTCCCGCGAAGGAC
>NZ_JAUYGL010000136.1 GCF_030689745.1 Devosia sp. | reverse complement strand
CGCAACAGCCACAACAACGAATTTGATCTTCATTTGAATTACCTTTCTGATGTCGGAATCTGCCCATCGCAGACGGTTTGATAATAGACCCAATGGGTCTATCGAGCAAGCGCAATTTGAGCTATTGCTTTCCTCTCGTGTAGTAATTGAGCAGCTTTTGTTGAACGCTGGAATTCACATCAGTGTTGATTGCGCCGGTAGATGGGAGCGTAACGGTTGACATGATCTCGGCCATGAACTCTCCCATGTCGATCGCTGCAAAGTTCATACGCCCGAATTCCTCCATGGTCAGCCCTGAACAGTCCGAATTTGCCCTGCCAAGCTGAGTGACGGCGGCTGTGTTGATGATCTTGGCCAGCTTGGAATTGAAGCAGCAATAGCTTCTGGTGACAGACTGGCAGAAGAATCCATTGCAAGCGGAACCGTAATGTCGGCATAGGCCAGCCCCATTCTTCTGTGCCAGTTCTTTCTCAGCCTTTTCGCACGAGGTCAGTTCGACAACAACCAAGACTGCGACCGCGACAGCGAAGGATGTTGGATCAAATGCGAACGAGAAAGTACCAGAAACTCCGGCGGCGCCTGCTGTATAAGTCATGCTCAACCCGTAGGCAGACATAGAAAAGGCGCTGGCACCAAATCCAGTCGTCGCTGCCGCCATCATCGCTTCACCTCCACGCATGGCGTTATAGGTATTCGACATGATGTCGTACATATATGAGCTTCCAGCCGCAATCGCTTGGCCACCAGCCGTGGTGATGATTCTCCCGCCAATGCTTGAGTTCTTGACGGCCCCACCCTTTGGATCGCAGCACCTGGACAAGCTGTTGTGAACACAACTTTCGGCGTTTCCGCTAAAAAGTCGTTGGTTGGCATCAATATAGGTTGCGCCCTGTCGCCCAACTTCATGGGCAACCACAGCAGCTGCTAAATCCCCATCTGGCTCATGGCCAGCGTTGAAGCAGTTCCCGCCAGTACAGTATTGTTGAGAGCCGCAATCCAGAACGGTTGTTGAGCCAGCAGCGGAAGGGCAGCTATATGTCTTTTCTTTGAGCAGGCAGTTGGTACCTGTCGCGCCGGTTGGACTGAGACACGTGGACGAGCCGAAACTGCAACCTTTGGCTGTCAGGAGGGAACAATCTGATTGCACCGAACCAAGGCATGAATAGCTGTCTTGCCATGCCCAGCAGTCTTTATAAACAGACAATCCATTGATCACGCGGGTGCCTGCCGGCTCTGTGCATACATGAGATGCAAGCTGGCATGTCGGATTGGACGAGAAGGAATCGCACGCGGAGGTGTTGATGGTGTCGGTGACAATCGTGTAGGTCGAGTCCAGTACAACCGTATTGGTTGGCTGAGTTGTTCCACCTCCGCATTGATAGGTGTTCGTCCAGCGCAAGCAACCCGAACTGGACGGCGATGAACAAACGGAAGAAACCTGTTGGCATCCGGGGGTGGCGCTGATCGCTGCACAGTAATCGACAGCGGCCTTATCCAGACAGTTGTAGGTGTCGGTGTATTTCCAGCATGAAGAGGGTACGGCCGGGGTATTCAGGCAGACATCGACGCCGCTGATCTTCTTGCATGGCGTGGAATCCACGCAGACGGAACCGGTTTTGACACACTGTAAAGCAAAAGCTTGACCAGACAAAAGCAAGACTAATAGAGATAGGATAAGACGATTCATAGTGCGGCAGCCTCCTGAATCGCGCATCCATTGTTGATCGTGCTAGTAACAACCGCCGGCGGAACACAGGTTGCAGAAATGCCAGTTCCTGCTATGGTGAAATTCGCGGGGCATGAGAATACGCTGATAGTTGCATTACACGGACCTGGGCCTCCCACATTTGCACAAGCCAACTCAATTAAATTATTTGCGCCGCCAGTTGTAAGATAGGGTGCCAAATCTAGGGCGGTACTAACTCCCATACATGGAGATCCCCAAGGGCACCCAACATCGTAATAACCTGCATAATTACCATTCGTCATCAACCACTCAGTGTTACAACTTTCATTTCGGCCTGTTCCAACACAGTGATATTTTAATAGAGCGCCACGAATATCGGTAAAACCTATTGAATAGGTGGCATCATAAACAAGCCTGCCATTTACCCAGAGCTGTCCGTAGTTATCACCATGGAAATATGTCATTACATATCGTTTGCTTGTGTCCACAACCAGATTATTACTCGCAGTTCTTGTCTGCCCCCCCGGAACATCACCTGCATTTATACCTATTGGATTGTTTGTTGTTTGAATAGGATTTTGCGGTGTAACTGTCACATTCACCGTCCTATCGCACGTCTGAGGTAGATATGTGTCGACAGTCTTGTCGCATTGGTAATTTGTGTTTACATCCACCAGTATCACGCGGCCAATCGTGCACTGTTGAGAGGCAATGCCAAACCATTCCTGGCAAAGCTCGGTAGTAGGCAACGACCCTGTTGCCTTGTCCACGCAGCCTGTAAAACTACCAGTTGCATTAGGGTCGGTTATGCCTTGAGCTTCGATAGCTTTTGAGGAAGCAAACATGCTCGCTGGAAGCGAGAACTGCGGCCTGTTCGAAGGGTTATTCACCATCAGATTGATCGCCTCGCAGTTCTGCCTCAAGAATGGATCCGGGTTCGGCGTGCCATTCTGACAATCCGCCACTTTGGACTGTCCGGCCGAAACCGTGTTTCCATTGCCGCCCTGGAAAAGCGCGCTTTCCGGTGCCGTTCCATTGGAGTTGTAGTAGGTAGGGTTGAATTGATTAACGGTCGAAGAAACGCCCCCGCTTGACAGGTTCGCAACCGCATTGGCTTGAGCCGATGCGGCCAACGCCTTTGCGTCTGCGAAGGCTTGTTGGGCAGGCGTAAGGGGGGCAGCAGAGGCGATTGATGCCGCTCCCCACGCCATCATGCCAAACAATAAGCGATTGCCCGTCATTGAATCCCCCTTGTGATTCTGCGATTGAACACTTGTGCCGCTGAAGCAAACCTCGGTGAAGTTCTCTCGATCAGATCAAGCGCGTAATCCTGGCCAACGTCGCCCGTCACCTTTACAAACTGAGTGGCTTGGGCGCACCCGTTATCCATTCCCTCGCTCGCAGTTGGAAGGGCGATCACCAGCGCCGGAACCGCGGATACTTGAAATTGATTGAAGGCAGGAGGATTCACACTGACCTCGACCCGGTGGTTCCCGATGAGTTTGGCGATGTGCTGTGACATCTCCATCATCTTGTTCCCCCTGAAGCCTCTGAAGACGATGTGAGCGCCTGTTCTTTCGGATTGCTCGACAATGCGTTGCAGACTTTCTGGAGGCATTGAGAACGACACGAACACCATCAGCTCGTGCGTGGCCGTATTGATGGGCATAAAGGGGGGCTTGCTGAAGTGCTGGGCCAGATCAAACGGGGATGCGGCTACTGTCGGTTGCGGAAAACTGTCCAACTTGGCCGCATCGGGGCGGCGGTGCCGTGCAAACTGCGCATTCAGCTCCTTCAATACCCTGTTCGACCTTTCCAGCGGAGTTTCGACCGGCGCATCTGCACATACCTGTTGCGCCAACATAGTCAGAGCAGCGAAGAGCAGGGCGCGTCGCGCAAGGTTCTTGGTCATCAGAACGCGCCTTGGCAGCAGCTGCGCTTGCGGAAGATCATGTATGCAAAGTCTTCACCGGCGCCGGGAATCTCCTTGCCAGCGCCCCACACGATCGAGGTGCGACCCAGCGGCTGGCAACACTTGCCGTCGATCTTGTTTTGCGCGATGGGGAAGTGCATCTGGTACTTGTAGTTCGTCTTGTCCATCAGCATTTCTGGGTAGTAGCCACACAAACCGGCATCCCCATCTGCAGCCCACATCAAGCCCTCGCGGTGCATTTTCGCAATCAGTCTCGACGTGATCAGACTGGAAGCCTGTACGCCCCCAATATGCGAGGCAACGTGCCCGTTCAATGGGTACATCGACCCCTGACATCCAGCACACCAGAATAGCGAGTTGCTGCCGAACCCCGCAGTTGCGGCGGCACAATCAGCGCCACAAGCAAGACGCGCCACGAGATTGCCAAACAGGAATGAATCCGGATTGAGGATGCTGGTCAATTCATCGTCATTCCAGAGTGGGTCCAATTCGGTCATGTAGGCCAGGTCGAATACGTTTTGCTCAAGGCATGGGCTATCCAATACAGCGCCCAGTAACACCATCACAGTATCCACGTACCAGTGCGCTTGATAAAACGAGCTGGTGCCGGAGTGGTCTTTCTTGGTTTGAGTGCCATGCGGTGCATCGAAGCCGGGATCGAGCTCAACACCGCCCATCGCGCTCAAGCAGAATGGTTTGCGTACCACGTCGACGTGACGCACTGGCTCCCAGAAGCTCACCTTCAGCCCAACATTGAGGCCGCAAGCGCAGACAGGAGAACCACCGGCATCCGGCGTGTCTTCCTGCCCTGTCGAGACTGGCAGCGACAATGCGCCGGACCCGAATTTCATGGGGAAGGAACAGCTCCAGCAGATATCGGTGACCAGGTTCGGAAACTTCCCCTGACAATCCAGTGCCGCATTCGCATTCAGTGAGCATGCCAGCATGGCCAGCGCGCCGAACATTGCCTTAATAACGGAGTTCATCGATCCTCAACCTCTTTCCTTCCTGACGAACAATGGCGGGCACCTGCGTGATGGAGAAGCGCTTGATCAACTTCCCGCCCTGGTCGTAATACACGGTAGATTTCCATTTGCGCATCAAAGCCAGCGGCTCACCGGCGACCAATACGATCTTCACTGGCCTGTCGGAAGTGGCCACGATCTTCTTGCTGAATGCGAGCTGCTTTTCGTCGCGTCCGTCCACGAACAGCAGGTAGGTGTTCCAGCCGACATAATCGAGCGGATTGACCCGTGTTCCACGGCGGTAAAGGACATTTCCAGTCGCATCCACAATGTCCTTCGCGGTAACTATGGAGGGGTCGTAGTAGTGTGTGCCGGCCGTTTCTGTCGCCTTGAATCCAGTCAGCGGCCTTGGATGTTCGATACTGGAAACGACTTTGTTCTTGTAGTCTTCCTGATATTTGGCCAACTCTCCAGATTGCTCCATCTGCTTCAGTTTGGACGTGATCAACTCAAGTAGGTCTCGTTCTACGATCTCGTAAGTCGGACCGACAACACCCAGGTCATCGGCCACAACAACGGATGGGAGTAGCGCAGCGAGTAGTGCCGCCGAAATAAGCCAGCGCCTCATTGGTCAGTTTCCATCACGAGCCAGTTCAGTTCAAACGGAATATCAAGGCACAGGCGGCCTCGCAGGGCTGGGGCGATCATCTCGATTTTTTGCATCACATTAGTCAGCGAGTCACCTTCAGCCGCGAGCCAAGGAATGGTAGGTGCTGTCGCATACCAGGCCCCGCTCTCGTACTGGCCAACAATCACGCCAATCACTTCCGCTTTAATCTCTTTTAACAATGGACTTACCCTTACTTGATTGATTCAACTTGATGCGCAACCGGCTGCTGGATTTAGTTGTGCGTGACGGGGATGCGGCGACGCTTGCCTCTTGGTTGTCTGCTTTCTTCTTCGAGGGGCGCTTCCTTGGCTTCTTGGCGGTCGGCGGTGGGCCCATCTTTTCAGTAAGCTGAAAGACCTCTTCAAAACTGGATGGAGGTGCGGATGCTGTGGCCACTGTCTCGGTCGATTCATCTACCTTGGCCGGAGCGGGGGCGGGGAAGGGCTTGTCGTTCGTCGAGCCGAACAGATGCCCAACAACGCCGCTCAACTTGATCGATTTCGCCACGCCCCCAGCGAATTCGGCATCGCCGACCTTGGCTACATCGCTAGCGGCGATCAGCCAGCCCAATTCGGATAACTCATCCAGGATTTGTTTTCCCGAGAACCCAAATCCAGAGAAGGCATCGGGCCATTTGAGATAAACACTCCCATCGGCTTGTTTCACGCCCAGAACATCAAAGGATTTCTTCCCGCTCTTGAACTCGCCCAGCAAGACACGAACCAATTCACCCATAGCGCCATCCAGCGCATCCAAAGTGAGCGGCTCTTGTGCATGGGTCACAACTGGGGGAGGGGACAATTCCTCTGGAGGGGGAGCAGATTGCGCTTTCGCCTCTACAGGCTCACTCATTGGCAGGCGTTCCACAGATGCGCTGGAGTTGCTTTGCGGTGGAATGGTCTCGACGGTTGCGGCTTCCACATGCGCTACAGACGTTCCGCAGTCATCCTGAGAATTCAGCGGCAATTCAGCTTGCGCGTCCGCGCGCTTGGTAGCTGCATTGGAACCGGTCTTGCTTGAGTGAATCTTTCCGGAAATCGGCGCAATCGGCATCGAGCTGATCAGAGCCTGGTCGCGCAGGCGGATAGCCTTCATCCGCATGTCGGGGATATTCTCGGTGATCACGTCTGGAGAAATGTAGTAGAACGGGTCGCCATCACCGTCGCGCATGAATGCGATCTCACGCTCAACCATCATGTCCAGGATGCCGTCCGCCGTCTTCGGCAAACCGGGTATGTCCTCGTCCTTGGTGCGGCGTGCAATCTCATCGCCGGCCATCGGCCAGACCAGATAGGTTGTCCCCTCAAGATTCCAGATACGGGCTGACGGCTCGTTGATGCGCCAGATGCCTTCTTGAACCAACCGACGCATGATGTCGGTCAGATAGCGCTCAACCGGAACCCCGATCTCGTACCCGGCCATGGCCACGCCCATGCTCTTTAAGTCACGCTCAACGCTCAACTGGTCGGCCTTTACCACGAAATTGTGGATCTGATTGGTCGAGCCAGGATTGTTGTTGAGCGATTCGGTCAGCCAGATCACCGCATCGGTACCGCCGTCGCTGATCCAGTCGAGTGTATCTTCCTTGATCACCGCATTGATGAGCGTGCTGGAAACATTGGTATGCTTCTTGCCTCGACCTTCTTGCCAGTGCAGGAAGTAGTTGTCGATCTTGTGGCTGTTTGCCCAGTCATACAGGCCTTGGTTGTATGGTCGCCACTTCAACTCGTTCGCGCGGTCGGTAACTGAAATGTCTGTGACCACTTTGCCGAGGTCGTGACAGATCCCGGCGAGGAATACGGTCAACTTCCAGCGTGGCTCGATGACGCGCCTTTGCTGCGGTGTAACCACTCCGCGAATCAGCTTGCCCTCGGTTTGCTGTAGCGCCCAGAGACCGACTTCGAGCGAGTGACGCAACATGCCGCCAGCCCCGCGATGGTGGTGAGCTTGTGAGGCGGGTAACAATTGCACGAGTGCAGCCAACCGCATCATTGCAGGGGTGTAGTGTTCGGTCAGCAGCGATTCATTGGCAATGATCTGGCGAACTCCGCCCACCAACTCCTTTTGAGTGGCCAGCAACGTGGACGGCGGGTAAATGGGCAGCCCCTCCATAAATGGCGGGTAGCGCGGAATGTCGCGTAGGTGTTCGAGAGAGTTTGCTTCCTTGGCTGAGGAAAACAGGGCTGCGGGCGATGTGGTCACAAGCGGCTTTGGCAACATGCCGCACTTAACCAACAGTCGATCGACAAACGTAGCCATTAGAACAGGAGGTAACCGCGTCCGATAATCATCTGGTTCGACACCAGGCCGACTACCTTGTAGCGCGAATCAAGGCTTTTCGGATGGTCGCCCTGCATGTAATAGTGACCTGCTGGAATGACTCCTTTGAAGTCACTTTCTTCAATAGGCCTGCCGTCAGATGTGACAGGCATGGCTTTGCCAACAGGCGTCCCATTCACAAAGAACTGGTGGTTCTTTGATTCGACGGTATCACCGGCCACGCCGACGACACGTTTCAGGAAGCGAGCGTTCCTTGAATAGATGAAATCGCTTGGATAGTAGAAGGCGGCATAGTCATTGCGCGACGGCAAGCTTCGTTTTTCAACCAGATACAAGGTGCCGCCCAAGCTGTTGCTGAGATTGAGGTTGAACTCGTACTTCATCGAAAAAGCCCAGTACCCAAAGAGCAGTGCGATGTAGGCAAAACCATAGCGAAGCAGGTGGGCGTGCATGGCATCGAGACGCGCCATGCACCATAGCCATGCTTGAATGAAGTTGATGGAAATAGGTGCTTTCATCTGCGAGACTTTGCCGCAGCTCCAAAAGAAAATCCCAAGAATGCGGTTCAAATTTGAACCGTATTTCAGCAACTTCATCAGGACGTTTCGGAGGATTTCAAA
>NZ_JAUYGL010000132.1 GCF_030689745.1 Devosia sp. | reverse complement strand
AGGTTTTGCGTGCCATCCAGGAGCGCGTCATCGAGCGGTTGGGAAGCAACCGGCAGATTGGCATCGACGTGCGCTTCATCGCTGCGACCAAAACCGATCTTGCAGTCGACAGCGCCGCCGGACGGTTCCGCGCGGATCTTTTCTATCGCCTGTCCACGGTCGAGTTGACCGTGCCGCCCTTGCGCGCGCGGCGGGAAGACGTGCCGCTGTTGTTCCAGCTCTTTGTGGCAGACGCGGCCCGCCGCTTCGGCCTCCCTGCGCCCACGATCAGCCCACGCGATACCGACCGGCTGCAGGCGCAACACTGGCCCGGCAATGTCCGAGAACTCAAGGCGATCGCCGACCGTGCGGCACTCGGAATAGTCAAGAACGCACGGGGCGAGGGCACTGAGACATGGTCATTGTCGGAGCGCGTAGCCCGTTTCGAGGCCGATATCATTGCCGAGGCTTTGCTGGAAAGTGGGGGAGTTACCACAGACGCGGCAGACCGTTTGGGGATGCCTCGCCGCACATTGAACGAAAAGATCCTGCGTTACGGCTTGCGTGGGACCGACGCTTGAAGCAGGCGGAGTTCCGCCCAATCCGATCCGTGGCTGGCGGATTTCCGCCCGCCATCGGCGTCCCGTCCTTGCTGGCGGATGGGCAAGCCATTGAAATAGCCCAGCGTCTTGGTTTTCGGGCACGTGGCATGAGGCTTGCTAATCTCTAAACTGTCGGCTGCTTGAGGATGTGGCCTGACCCATTTCAGATCTGTCATGCAAGGGAGGAAATCTGCATGTTCTACAAGCCACTCAAATCCTGGGCGGGTGTCGTCATCGGGGCGTCGCTTGCGCTGTCGGCGCCGCTTGCTGCCAATGCGCAGGAATTCATCAACGTTCTGACCGGCGGCACATCGGGCGTCTATTACCCACTCGGCGTTGCACTGTCAGAGATCTACGCTGAAGGTATCGAAGGCTCACGCACGCAGGTGCAGTCGACCAAGGCGTCGGTTGAAAACCTGAACCTGCTGCAGGCCGGTCGTGGTGAAATCGCTTTCGCCTTGGGTGACTCGGTCAAGCTGGCCTGGGATGGTGATGCGGAAGCCGGTTTCACGGAGCCACTGTCCGAACTCCGTGCCATCGCGGCGATCTATCCGAACTATATTCAGATCGTCGCTTCGGCCGAATCTGGAATTAAGACGCTTGCCGACCTGTCCGGCAAACGTGTTTCGGTTGGCGCGCCCAAGTCGGGCACAGAGTTGAATGCACGCGCCATCCTGGCAGCTGCCGGCATGAGCTATGAAGACTTCGCCCAGACCGAATATTTACCCTATGCGGAATCGGCCGAGCTGATCAAGAATCGTCAGCTCGATGCGACGCTGCAGTCATCTGGTCTTGGCGTTGCTTTCATCAAGGATCTGGCGGCCTCGCTCGATATCAATATCGTCGAAATTCCGACCTCTGTCGTGGAGACCGTGGGCGCACCCTATGTGCCCAGCTACATTCCTGCCGGCACCTATAGCGGTCAGGATAGTGATGTCACCACGGCGGCTATCGGCAATATGCTGGTCACCCATGCCGGTGTGAGCGATGAAACCGCCTACCAGATGACCAAGCTCCTGTTCGAAAATCTCGATGGGCTGAAGGCAGCGCACAACGCTGCCGCCGGCATCACGCCGGAAGGTGCGCTGGTTGGCCTGACCATCCCACTGCACCCAGGGGCTGAGCGCTACTACAAGGAAGCTGGCTTGATGTAATCCTGCCGGTCAGCGGGGCGTCCGGACTTTGGTCTGGGCGCCCCGTTGTCTTTGTGTCTTGCTCTGGGAGGAGTAAAAATGATGCGCGCTGACACCAGCCCGACGGCCCAACAGCCGGGGGCCTCGACTTTTCATGACCCTCTGGCCAAGGGATTCCCCGCCACCCGCGAGGGTAGGGCCCTCTTCTGGCTCGCCGTGGTCTTTTCTGTTTTCCAGATCATCACTGCGCTGCATCTGGTGGCGTTGCCCAGCATTGTGGTGCGTGCATTTCACGTCGGCTTTCTGCTGGCACTGACCTTTCCGCTGATCGCTG
Source organism: Devosia sp. (assembly GCF_030689745.1). Taxonomy (GTDB): domain Bacteria; phylum Pseudomonadota; class Alphaproteobacteria; order Rhizobiales; family Devosiaceae; genus Devosia; species Devosia alba. The sequence continues at coordinate 4,581 of NZ_JAUYGL010000132.1, read as the reverse complement.
TCAGTCGCGATACCGGGCCGCTGGTAAAAGCCATAGCCTGGACGATGGCAGCGGCTGGCTTCGGCGTCGCCATCTACCAGTTCGTTGAATATGTGCCGTTGATTACCCGCGCTGGCGATCCCACCACGCTTGATCTGGTGGTTGGCGTGATCGCGCTGCTGACCCTGTTTTCCGCGGCCTGGCTCATTATGGGGCCAGCCCTTCCCATCATCTGCGGGCTCTTTCTGGCCTACTGCCTGCTTGGTCAATATCTGCCCTCTCCGCTGAACCATCGCGGCTATGCATTCGAGCAGGTCATCGACCACATGGCCTATGGCACCGAGGGCATTTACGGCATCCCGACGCTGGTGTCCTCGACCTACATCTTCCTGTTCATCCTGTTCGGTTCATTCCTCGAACGCGCGGGCATGATCAAGCTGTTTACCGATGTGTCGCTCGGGCTGGTCGGGCATACCCAGGGTGGCGCGGCCAAGGTCGCAGTGATTTCATCGGGCCTTATGGGGACCATTTCCGGTTCGGGCGTGGCCAATGTGGTCACCACCGGCCAGTTTACCATTCCGCTGATGAAGCGCTTTGGTTATCGCGCCGCCTTTGCCGGCGGCGTCGAGGCGACGTCGTCCATGGGCGCGCAACTGATGCCGCCCGTGATGGGCGCGGTGGCCTTCATCATGGCCGAGACGCTGGGCGTCGAATATATCGAAGTCGTCCGAGCCGCCATCATCCCGGCAATCCTCTATTTCATGTCGGCCTTCTGGATGGTTCACCTCGAAGCGGGCCGCCGCTCACTGTTCGGCCTGCCGCGCAGCGAGCTTCCATCGCCACTCGCGGCCATCAAGGCGCAATGGTATCTGCTGCTGCCGCTGATCGCTCTCATCTTCCTGTTGTTTTCCGGCTATACGCCGCTTTATGCGGGCACGATCGGACTGGCACTGACGGTGCTTCTCATCCTGGGCGGCTCGCTGGCGCTGCGCCTGCCGGGCAAAGTCATCCGGCTGATCTTCTGGATCGGCCTCGGGCTGGTGGCTGCGGCTCTGCTGCGCTTTGGCACCTATGTCATTGTTGCCGCCGTTCTTGGGCTTATCGCCGCAAACCTGTTTTCCAAGGGCGGGCGCGAGACCCTGGCGATCTGTCGCGATTCACTGGCCGAAGGCGCACGAACGGCGCTGCCTGTCGGCATTGCCTGCGCCATTGTCGGCATTATTGTTGGCACCATGACCCTGACCGGCATGGCCAATACATTTGGCCAGTTTATCGTCCATGTCGGGGAGTCCAATCTGTTCCTGTCGCTGGTGCTGACCATGGTGACCTGCCTATTGCTGGGCATGGGCATTCCCACTGTGCCCAACTACATCATCACCGCCACCATTGCCGGTCCTGCGCTGCTCCAGCTCGGCGTGCCGCTGATCGTCAGCCACATGTTCGTCTTCTATTTTGGGATTCTGGCCGACCTGACGCCGCCTGTGGCACTGGCCTGCTTTGCCGCAGCCCCCATTGCCAAGGAGAATGGCCTTAAGATCTCGCTCGAAGCGATCAAGATCGCAGCTGCCGGTTTCGTCATTCCCTATATGGCGGTGTTCACCCCTGCACTCATGCTGCAGGATGGCGGCGAACTGTCTGCGGCGATCGGGTTTTGGCCAGCGGTTGTTTATGTCGTGTTCAAAGCACTGTTGGCCATTGGCCTGTGGGGCGTCGCCGTGGTCGGCTTCCTGCATCGGCGGATGGGCTGGCCCGAGCGTTTACTGGCCATGGCCGCTGCCTTCCTGCTGGTGGCAGCATTACCGCTGACCGACGGGGTGGGTCTTGCTTTGGTTGCCGTGTTCATTGCCTGGCAAGTCTGGTCGACGCGGCGCGATGGTCCAGCCTCGGCGGCCTCCAATGGCTGAGGTGCTCTGCATCCTGACGGCCGGCCAGGTACTTACGCTGGCCGTCGGTGCGTTCTCACTGTCGTGGACGCACACAGTTGAACGCACCCAATGGTTGGAACATTGGCGCGTTCAACCCAATGGCCTCCAGGTCACAGAGGCCATTATTGAGGGATCGGGGGCAGGCATGGAGCCCCCGCCCGGTGCCGTCCGGCTGGAAGATGGCTGGCACTACCGACCAGATGTTGCGCCAATGAAAGAGGTCGTTCTGGCCTCATCGGGCGCTGGCAATTCCGCCTGGACCCTATGCGGCGGGGGCGACTGTTTCAGCCTGGGTGCCCAGCCGGGTCAGCCCATCAAGCTATGGTCGGCGGGAGATTCCGCCATTTGTGAACCAGCGCCGCATTGGTAGCCCGAGACACTCTCTAGTTCCCCTCTACTTAGCAAGCGCGGCTACATACTGCCGCGCCAAAGACACCCACGAGGTTCAGACACCACGTTCAACCGATCGGGGCGAGTTCGCCCACCCAATCGGTCCACAAAAGGTCACGCTTGAATGGCCGGTTTTAGGATTTCGCCATTCATCGCCAAACGGCGGCAATGGGGTCGATCCCGCCATCGCCTGGTTTGCAGCTACCTGGACGCCGCGGCGTCGGTAGGCGACATCGAAATCCACATGCCATTCTGGGGCGATATTGTTGCGCCGCCTGGCATTCGTGCCCCGACCTACAGGACGTACCTCATCGAGAAGCTGCTAAGCGTACGGCCCGTCAGTGGGTCTCTGGCTGAACTTGTAATGGCGGACCCCGAGGTCATGCCGGAGTGCTCGACGCCGTCCTTGGTACACTTCGATATCTTCCCTGACAACGTGTTGGTGGAAGGAGGCAGTGTCAGCGCAATAATCGACTTTGGTGCTTCTTCGAAGATGGCCGACAGGCGCCTCGATGTCTGGTCGGCGGTCGCCTATCTCGATCAGGAGATTTCGCCGTCGGCAACCGACAGTGACAGAAGCGTGGCTCTGGACTGGCTTGCATCAAAGGGCCTGGACAGCGATTACCCCAGTGCGAAGCGATGGATAGCCAGTTCTTGGTGCTTTGCGCACGACGATCCCGCCGTGCGATCGCGGTGCCGACGGGTTTTGTCCGCTTAGGTGGATCATCGGATATTTGCAGACCGTCTGAAAACCACCCCGAAGTTGCCGGAACCGACCCATTTCAGACCTAGATGCTCGATTGTCCAATTGCCGATAGCGGACGACCGCAAGGCCAACCACTGTTGACAATTCTCAACCGCGGCGTAGCCTCACTCTCGGCATGTGCAGCCAGCCGCTCGCGCCCATCTGGGAAGGGTGAATGCACCTAGGTTTGGTTTGACCCGTAACTCCTGGGCAGGCCGTCAGCAATGCGAGCACTGATCTTTTCTGCTGCCCGAGAGAAGGATCGAACCATGCATAGCTTCATGGATGCTAAACTCATGGCGAAGCTGCTGCGGCAGGCTTTGGCCGAAAGAAGCATCGAAATCACCCACAGTGATGGCCTCGAATTGGTCTCGCGCCAGTTCGGCATGGCCAATTGGAACATGCTTAGTGCCAAAATTGATCGAGCAAGCTCGCCTGATGAAACTCTGCCTGACGGCTGGTTTAAGTCGGGCAAGAGCCCGCATCTATACGATGCGCGCATCGATCATGAGAACGGTTCAACTGTTCTGATCGTGGCTAAGCCCGAGATGCTGCACGACGTCCGTGGCGACGACTTCTGCACGGTCATGCAGAGTGTGGATGCCGAACCATCTAGAGGCAAGCGCATCCGGCTCGCCGGCGAGCTGCGTACGGAGGATGCTGGAACTGGCGCGACCATCTGGTTCCGGGTCGATGGCGCGAAAGGAACGCTCCTGTTCGACAACCTCGAACTGCGGCGACCCGATGGTCCATTGGTTGGAACGCAGGGCTGGAACGAGAGATCAGTTGTTTTCGATATTCCCGAGGAAGCGCAGAGCCTCCACTATGGCTTCTTCCTCAAAGGGGCGGGCAAATGTTGGTCTCGCAAGTTCGCCCTCATCGAAGTGGATGACAGCGTCCCCACCAGCAGCGGTAAAGGGCCGGTTCTTCCTCGCCCGACAAACCTTGATTTCGGACAAGCGTCTGCGAACTAGCAATGCCAAGCGGGGGAGTAATATCCGCCTGTTCACTCCCGTGCGGCTTCGTGGGACCAACGGGTAACGTCTGCTTCGGCGTGACACTCGACAGAAGATGGTGTATCGCGGCGGCTGCGGCGCGATCTGAGATCGGGAAGCTGCAGCCCCTTCATGTAAGATGCTTGCGAGGTCACCCCTGACCTCGGGCATCGAAGGAAGGAGCAACTGCGATGGCTTATTTCGTGGGACTGGAGTGTCGGTGAAGGAGACGGCGGTGTGCGTCGTCGATGAGGCCGGCAAGGTAGTATACGAGCAGAAGGTGCCGTCAGAGCCGGACGATATCGTGACGCTGCTGACGTCGATTGGCGAGGACTATGGCCGCGTCGGGATCGAGGCCGGGCCGCTGTCGCAGTGGCTGGTGAACGGCATGGCGGAAGCCGGTCTGCCCGTGATCTGCGTCGAGACCCGCCACATGAAGTCGCTGCTGAAGGCGCAGCAGATCAACAAGTCTGACCGGCTTGACGCGCCCGGCATTGCTCAGATGATGCGTGTCGGCCTTTTCAAGCCGGTGCATGTGAAGACGCTA
>NZ_JAUYGL010000130.1 GCF_030689745.1 Devosia sp. | reverse complement strand
TGCTCGGGATGCTTGAAGGCCTGGGGCAGGGTGCCGACAATGGCAAAGCCGAGCTTTTTCCAGAGGGCGACGGCGAGGGTGTTGGTGGACACGACGTGGTTGAACTGCATGGCGCGGAAGCCGCGCTGGCGGGCCATGTCAAGCGAGTGCTCGGCCATGGCGCGGGCGATACCCCTGCCGCGTGCCGCAGGGGCGGTCATATAGCCGCAATTGGCGACATGGGCGCCGCCGCCTTGCTGATTGGCCATCAGATAATAGGTGCCCAGGATATGGCCGTCGATTTCGGCAACGAAGACCTCATGGGAGGGTCCCAGCCAATAGCTCAGGACGGCTGCGTCATCGAGATCGGCGGAGATTGCGTAGGTGTCGCCAGCGGCCAGGGTTGGCGCGACAATGTCCAGAATGGCGTAGGTGTCATCCTCAGTTGCGGGGCGAATGTGGATTGTTGTTGGTGGTGTCATCTTCATCGTCTTCATCAAGGGGGGGCACGCGAATCTGGCCGGGCGGTGCCATATCGGGCACTTGGGGCTTGTTGGCGATGGAGGGTCGGTGGCCCAGCTCAAAGCGCCAGGCAGCGACAGCAAAAATCCCCAGGGCGACAAGCACGCAGACCGCTGCCGCCAGAAAGGGGGCGCCGGGAAAATAATTGGGCGCGGTCGGGGTGGTGGTGAAATAGGCAAAAATCTGCGTCGCTGCCAGCGGGCCAGCAATGGTGGCCAGAGAATTGGCGGCATTGACGGCGCCCTGCAATTCGCCCTGCGCATTGTCGGGGACCTGGCGCGACAGAATCCCGTTGATGGCCGGTGGCGCCAGGCCGCTGACGGCGCCGATCATGATGAAGACGTAGAGATAAAACACCGTTTCGGCGAAGGCGACGCCGGCAAAGGCGATGATGGCCGCCAGCAGGCCCAGCATGGCTACGGGGGGCTCGCCCAGGCGCTTGACCATCGGGCCGACGAGCACGGCCTGGCTGATGGCAAAGCCGATGCCGAAGGCGCCGAGCGCGCGACCGATATTGGAGGAGGTGAAACGGAACACTTCCACGGTGAAGTAGCTGAACACCGTGGGCAGGGCCTGGGCGGCCAGCGAGAAGGTGAACAGCACTGCCAGCAACCAGATGACCAGGGGATACTGCTTGAGCGCGGCAATCGCCCCGAACGGATTGGCGCGGCGGATATCGAACTTGCGGCGGGAATGCCGGGGCAGGCTCTCGGGCAGCACCAGCAGACCGAACAGGAAATTGGCAAAGGCCAGCGCGGCGGCGGCAAAGAACGGGACGCGGGGACCGAATTCGCCCAACTCACCACCGATGACCGGGCCAATAATGAAACCCAGCCCAAAGGCGGCGCCGATCAGGCCAAAGCGATGGGTGCGTTTATGGGGCGGCGTGATGTCGGCCATGTAGGCGGTGGCGGTGGCGACGGCGGCGCCGGCAACACCGGCAATGATACGACCGATAAACAGATACCATACCACCGGGGCGATCGACATCATCAGATAGTCAAAGGTCAGGCCGAGCAGAGACAGCAACAGGACCGGGCGGCGGCCGAACCGATCGGACAGATTGCCCAGCACCGGCGAAAACACAAATTGCATGAAGGCATAGGCAAAAACCAGATAGCCGCCGATGACCGCGGCATTGGCAACGCTGCCGCCGGTGAGTTCTTCGAGCAATTCAGGCAGGACCGGAACGATGATGCCAACACCGATCATATCAAGCAGAATCGTCGTCAGAATGCAGGCGAGAGTTAACTTTGAGCGGATCGCTGATTGCATACTGGGGTGCTTAATGTGTGGTTTACGGACGGGCAATGCCGTGCCGCGCAGTTGACACAGGCGGCGCAATCAAAGCAAGGCCGAAGGGCGGACAAAGGTTTGTCGAAAGGTTGCGCCGCAACTGATTATTGTGGCGGATCAGCATCTTGCGACGGTAGGCTGCTGTGATGATTCACGGTGGTTTGTGAATAGGCGTCATGGCCATAAAGCCAGGCCAGCCGCCGCAAATGGCCATGGCTGCCCTGGGCGGCAATGACCAGATCACGGCCCAGGGTCAGCGGCCGGGGCAGGTGAAAGATCGTGCCATTGCTCAGGCTGGTGCGGGCGACGCGGGCGACGCGCGGCTGGCGCAACTGCTGGTATCGGGCCAAGGCGGCTTCGGCGCTGGGCTGGCCGATCAGGAGCGGGGCGAGGACAGCGGCATCTTCAATGCCCATGGCAGCGCCCTGGGCCTGGAACGGCACCATGGCGTGGGCGGCGTCGCCAATGAGGCCAATATTGCCGGCATACCAGTGGGGGGTGCTGACCGTGCAGAGGGGCCAGGGTGTCCAGCTGTCGCCGGCAGCGCTGAGCAGGCTGGCGATAAGCGGGCTGTCGACCCTGGCGCCGTGCAGTGGCGGCAGGCCGGCGCTGGCCGGGGGGGCGGCCTTGACGAACAGGGCAATGTTGACCTGCTGGCGATGCGGCAGTGGATAGCAGACCAGATGATAGCCGGGGCCGAACAGCACCGAGACGCGATCAAGCGCCAACCGGCCGGTGACCGATTCGAAGGGCAGCAGGGTGCGCCAGGCGACGCGTTGGCGATCAAGCGCCTCGGGCCCATGGAGCAGGGTACGCCGGGTCTGAGAATGGACGCCATCGGCGCCGATGAAGGCGCGCCCGCGACTGGTGCGCGACTGACCATCGGCCAGGTCAATCGAGACGGTGACCCCGTGGGCATGGGAAACGGCATCCCAGTTGCGCACGCCAAACAGCACATCGATATTGGCGAAGCGTCGGGTGGCCTGGTAGAGCGCCTCGGCCAGATCGGCGCGGTGCATGACTGCATAGGGGGCGCCGAATTTGTCGCGCATGAGTTGGCCCAGGGCCAGGGTCACCAGGGGCGTGGCGCAGCCATAGGGAATGATGTCGATGCCGCTGGGTTCGAGGCTATGCGCCGTTATGGCGGTATCCAGACCGAGCCGGTCGAGGACAAGGCGTGCGTTGGGACTGACCTGCAGCCCGGCGCCGAATTCGGAAATGGCGGAATTGCGCTCCAGCACCACGACCGAGGCGCCGCCCTGGGCCAGTGCCAAAGCCAGAGTCAGGCCGCTAATGCCAGCGCCGGCTATATAATAGATCTGGCCGGTGCCCGGCATGTCAGCTCGGGCTCAGGCAGCGTCGGCCTGATAGACCGCCGAGAGCGGGCTGGCGGTGCCGGCGGCCAGCCGTGAGTTGAACACGTAGAGTGTCGAGCAGTACGGGCAGACGATTTCGCTGTCCTTGCCCATATCGATATAGACATGGGGATGATCGAACGGGGGCAGGGCGCCGATGCACTGGAATTCCTTGGACCCAACCTCGATCTGCCGGAGACCCTCGGTATTGTGGAAGTGGGGCGTAGTGCCGTGTGCCATGGAAAAGAACCCGGTGCGGTGATTTGATTTGGCCGGACCTTAGTGCAAGGCTGGGGGCAAGGGAAGGCTCCTGCAAACCAAACGACACTTGATTTTGCGGGCCAATCCCGCAAACACAGCCGCTCGGCGCGCGCGAACAGGATCTGGTACCCGATATGCCCAATTTTCTATCCGACGGACTGACCCTGAACTACGCCATCGCCGGCGATGGGCCGCCAGTGCTGTGCATTCACGGCTTTGCCTCGAGCGGGCAGGTCAACTGGGTGGATGTGGGCTGGGTGGAGACGCTGGTCGAGGCGGGCTATCAGGCGATAACGCTGGATAATCGCGGGCACGGCGAGTCGGACAAGCCGCATGATCCCGAGCGCTATCACCCCCAGGACATGGCGCAAGACGGCGTGGCGCTGCTCGATCATCTGGGCATCAAGACAGCCGCTGTGCTGGGTTATTCGATGGGCGCACGGATCGCCGCCTTCATGGCGTTTGCCCATGCAGAGCGGGTCAGCTGTATCATCCTGGGTGGGATGGGGATGAATTTGATCAATGGGCTCAGCGACGGCAATGACATCATCGCCGGGCTGCGGGCGCCATCGCTGGAGGGGCTGACACATCCGACAGCGCGGCAGTTCCGAATTTTTGCCGATCACACCAATTCGGATCGTGAAGCGCTGGCGGCATGCATGGAAACCTCGCGCGCACCAATGGCGCGCGCCGATGTCCGGCGCATCAATGTGCCGGCGCTGGTGGCGGTGGGTGAAAAGGACGCCATGGCTGGTCCTCCCGGACCGCTAGCCGATCTATTGCCGCAGGGGGAAGCCTTTGTCATCCCCAAGCGCGACCATATGCGGTCGACAGGCGACAAGGCCTTCAAGGACACCGGCCTGGCGTTTCTGGGCAGGAATTTTCCTGCGAACAGGCATTCGTGAACCAGGTAGTGCGCGCAGGCTTTGTCTTGGAGCAGAAAATGGCCTATATCGGTGGCCTACGATGAAGCGGAGCCGCGCCATGACGTCCAGCGCCAAGACAAAGTCCCAGACCTCCTCCCAGATCAAATCGGTTGATCCGGTGTGGGAAGCGGTGCGGACGGGTGCGCAGCAAATTCTGGCGGCCGAGCCGTCGCTGGCCGGTCTGGTCGTATCGACGGTGCTCAACCACGACACGTTCGAGCAGGCCTTGGCGCATCGGCTGGCGGCGCGACTGGATCATACCGATATGTCATCGGATCTGATCCGGCAGGCGTTTGCCGAAATCCTGGTGGATGCCCCCGAGATCGGGGCCAATGCCCGCGCCGATCTGGCGGCGACACTGGAGCGCGATCCGGCCTGTAACCGGGCCGTGGAGCCATTGCTGTTTTTCAAGGGCTATCACGCCATCCAGACGCATCGTTTTGCCCATGCCATGTTCAAGGCGGGGCGGGGCGATTTTGCGCTCTATTTGCAGAGCCGCTCCAGCCAGGTGTTTCAGGTCGATATCAATCCGGCCGTGGTAATCGGCAGGGGCATCATGCTTGATCATGGTACCGGGCTGGTGATCGGCGAGACGGCGGTGGTGGGCGATAATGTTTCGCTGCTGCAGGGCGTGACCCTGGGCGGCACCGGCAAGGCCGATCAGGATCGGCACCCCAAGATCGGCAATGGCGTGCTGATTGGCGTCGGCGCCAAGGTACTGGGCAATATCAAGATTGGCGATTGCTCGCGGATCGGGGCCGGCTCGGTGGTGCTCAAGGAAGTGCCGCCGCGGGTGACCGTGGCGGGCGTTCCGGCCAAGGTGATCGGTGAAGCCGGCTGTGCCCAGCCAGCTCTGGTGATGGACCAGATGGTGCTGGTCCATGATAGGAACGGCTAGCGCCGCAAGGCAGTGCTGGCGGTTGTCACCGTTAAAATGCCGTGCAACAGGGTTGTATGCGAGGCCGTGGTGACTAGATTGCCGGCACAAACCAAACCAGCAGGACATCGACCGTGAACCATCCCGAGATCATCAAGCTACAGAAATTTCTGCAGGTGAAGTTCAACAACCCCAATATCGATGTGCGGCCGCGCCCCAAGCTCAACGATTCGGTGGAGGTCTATATCGGCGATGAGTCGATCGGGCTGATCCACCTGGACGATGAGGATGGCGACAAGTCCTATATCTTCAACATGTCGATCCTGGATATCGACCTGGAAGACATCGAATAGCGTTCAATTGGCGCCAATGCGGCTGAGCCATTGCGCCATCTCGCCATCGAACTGGCGCCACGATTGCAGCGCCGTGGCGTCGAACGCGTAGACGACCGCCATGCCGCTGGGCAGATAGACGGTGCGCACGCATTGTTCCGATCCCGCGCCATCCGCTGCTGCCAGACATTTTGCCACAAACGGGTTCGGTGAGAGGGCGTCATACCAGACGCTCTCGCCGGCATAGCCGTTTTCGTTCCGCATCGGCTTGCCGACCAGACCGGCGACGCCACCGAGCGTGGCTCCCGTGAACTGGTGCACATAGACACGGTCGAGAAGGCTGGCACTGGTGCGGACCCGGCTGCGGGGCAACAGCGTCACGTTGACAGGCAGGGCTGCGCCATCACTGGCCGTGAGCATGACCTGCAGATCGATCTGATTGGTGAAACCATCGCGCAGCTGCTCGCCATAGCGGAACCAGCTGGTCGGGATGGCGAGTTCGCGCCCGGCAATGGTCTGGGTGATCGGATTGCCATCAGTCAGGGCAGGCACCGGCGCGCGGGTTTGACGCCCCAATTCATCAATCAGATAGGCGGCGCCGACTGCCAGCAGCAGCAGCAGAACGGTGATGCCAGCCATGTTGTAGGCGAGCCCCGGCGCGGCATGGCCCTTGGCCGCGGGGGCCGGTTGCGAACTCATTGCCTGCATTAACCAAAATCGATGAGGAGAGGTGACAGATGATTGGGCGGTCAATATGCTTAATAAAGGGTTAAGCACGGCAGTCGACGTGACGCCGAATGATGAGGCAGATCGGCATGTTCAAGGAATTGCTACCACTATATCTGATCGGGGTAGGGCTTTGCCTGTCGGGCGCCGGGACGCACCTGTATCAGTGGCTGGGCAAGCAACAGGCCATGCTGCGCTATGACGGCAAGACCGTTGTCGGCATGATGGGCAATCTGGTCATGAGTTTTGTGTGCGGCCCCTACATCATGCTGCAATTGGGCTGGCGGCAGGAGGAGGGCGGCGCGCTGTCGATGAGCTCGGCGATGGTGTCGTCCGTGGTGGCCTTTGGCTGGGCCTTCATCACCGGCTTGATGTTCATGGGGGCCTATGTGTCCCTGATCCATTAGGCGCGCATGCTGCCGGTCGTCACCCGGCAGCGCTCAGGCGCCGAAAGCAATGAGGCCAGCTTCGGAAACCGAAGCTGGCCTCATTCATCAGACCCCTATCAGGGATAGGCTAGGGCGGGGTCCGGAACTGGTCGGGGCGCTAGTTGATCCCGGCGGTGGCAACAACCACTTCGCGATTGTCGATCATGTCGACCCACTGGCCGGCATTGGCCTGGGACTGGCGCTTGATGAACTGGTAGGGCGTGGCACTCCACAGGTCGATCGAGCCGACCTGGTTGTCGAGCACCAGGTCGCCGCGGTCGGTACGCGCCATCAGCACCGCATGGCCTTCGCCATTGGCCTGCTTGACCACGGCGATCAGCAGGGTGCTGGCGGGCCAGCCGGCATTGATCAGCTCGCGACGCTTGGCCAGCACATAGTCTTCGCAATCGCCGTAGCCATTGGGATAGGTCCAGAATTCGGTGACTTGATAGAGGTCCTGATCGGTCACCGGGATCACGGTGGCGTTGACCTGGGCATTGACGTGCAGCAATTGCTGCCAGAGCGTCTCGGTCAGGGCGATGGATGGCACGATCTGGGCATTGGGGCGGCATTCGTCGGGCCGGCTCTGGCAGAACTCGGCATGGCCAATGGGAATGCTGGTGGTGCCGGCATGGGTCTGTACGAAAGCGACGTTGGTGGTATCGATTGCCACGGTCGGCGTGACAAGCAGCGCCAGTGCGACAATGGCGCCGAGTAGTGCCGATCCCAGTCCCTGATTGTTGGTGTGCATTGCGTGATCTCCCTGATGGAGACCACGTTAGAGAGGCCGACTTGCCCCGATGCGAAAACTGCCGAGTAGTTTTTATGCGTATTTTATCGATTGGATTGGCGACCGATTAACCATGCGGACCAGGGGCTTGAGCCGATTGGTTCAGGGCCGGATTGCAGCGCGGACGGCGGCATAGACCGCATCGTCCTGATGGGGCCCCTGGCGGCACTGCTTGGAGCCGATGTGGACGGTATCGGTCGCGGCCAGGCGGCTGGAGCGCAAGGCAAAATCGCGCTGCACCAGCGTGCCGGGCAGCGAATGCCAGTTCTGATGGTGGGCCATGACCGTGTGACCGTCAGCATCGATCACCAGCATGGTGACGCACACATTGTCATCGTCGTAGCGATCATGATTGGTCAGTTGCTGGGTGAGACGCAGCCGTCCGGTTGCCAGATCGATGGCAATGGTCATATCGACCCACTGGTTGCGCTTCCAATCCCATCTCTCGTGGTAGGGTGGGCAGGTCAGCTCAGCGCCGCGCCTGTCGCAGCTGTCGATGTCGAATTGCTGCCAGGCATAGTCCTGCCAGTCGGCGCGGCCCTCGGCAGTGACGGGATGAATGAACAGCAGGCAGAGCAGCGCGATCAGCAGGCCCGCTGCACGCACCGGCCGCGCGAATACCATCAGTGCATGCGTAGGTTTTGCTGCACCACCGTCAACATTTCCTGCGCCGAAATGAACTCGACCGCGACGCCATTCTGGAAGTGACGGGCGACCCGGGCCCGCATGCGGCCCAGCGCAACATTGGTGCCGACAGAGGGCCGTACATCCAGTTCGATGGCGGCGCCGGACAGCGAAATGTCGATGATCTTGCAATTGTAGCGCCGGCCATCGTCGAGCACGACGGTGGAATGGCGGATGTCGGGCACGACGCGCTCATGGCGGCGATCTTCTGGCAGGCCCAGAACATCCTTATTGGCCAGCCAGGTCAGCTGGGCGGCCATCTTGTCGCGTTTGCGCGGCGATGCGGCGAGATCCATGACAAATCCGCCGTCGATCTGGCTGAGGATGACGCCCTCGATGCGGCCAATCAGATCGAGATAGGCGATGACCTTTTCGCCGACGCCGCCGGCAGCTGGTGCGATGACAACTGCATCACCCGGCGACATTTCAAGGACCTGGCAGGGGAACTCGCGGCGGTCGGCCAGCATATAGCGACCAAGCACAGAAACCTGCACCCGTTGGTACTTCCCGGCGGTCGCAACGGTGCGGGCCGGCGCAACGAATCGTGGTGAGGGGAGATCGTCGCTAAGCATACTGACCGCTAAACCCGTTATAGTTGAACTACAGGCTATCGGGTCTTGGTTAACGCAAGGTTTTGTCTGGCCGATATTTGCGCGGCCAATACCGCGCAAAATGTCCCATTTTTATTGGCGGTCTGCTTACTGACGTCCACCGTCGATGACGGCCAGATGTGCATAGCGCCGCGCGGTGCGGCCAAACACCATTGCGGGCATGGCCATTGGTGCGGTCTGGCTGGAATAGGCGGTGTCGGGACCGACATTGGTGGCCACTTCGCGCACCCGGTCTTCCTGGGCAATATCGTCTGGCCAGATCAGGCGCAGGCCGGTAATGCGCTGCTCCATGATGGGCTGCACGCCGAGCCAATAGGGCTCGTCCAGCGCAGTCATGGCGCCAAGCAGACGGGTATGGGTGGAGCCGTTATGACGCAGCGGCATCAGGATGGTCTCAAAGCTGACCTTGGTGTGCAGGGCAGTGGTGCCCTGGAACGTCACCAGGGCGACGGCGTGATCTTCGGTCACTGCCCGGATCAGGGTGTCCATCGCGTCGCCGTCACGCTCGTGCCAGAGGGCGGAGAACGAACGCCCCTTGAGTTCGCGGCAATAGCTGGTGCACAAGTGCGAGCCGGCCAGACGGAAGGAGAACCGCTCGCTCTCATCGAGTTCGAGAATGAACGTATTGGCCAGCGCCTCGCGGATCTGCGTGGGATCAATGTCCTTGCGCTCGGGGGCACTGCGAGAGCCACGAATGGCATTCCAATAGTCGTAGAGCGTCTTGCTGCTCGTTTTCTGCATAGTTCCTGACCCGCCAATCGTGCATCCACGGTCCCCCCTGATGGAACGCTTCTGCGATAGGGCCACTTTTGCAAAATCACACGGCAAAAGCGCTCTTAAAGAACAGTTAAGGTTAACGTGGGTGTCCCAATGTGGAAAAGAACGCTGGAAGCCGCAGCCCGTCAGCGAGTCGGAGTGAAATGATGTCTGAACAAGGTTCATCGCCGGAAATTATCCCGCCAGCCGGGCGCGAGCCGGTGTTCCTGTTGCCGGGGGCGGTAACGGCGATGATCGGGGTGCTGGTGGCCATTCATCTGGCGTCAACCTTGGCGCTTAACCCGGACGGGATGCTGCAGCTGATGTTCTGGTTTGCCTTTCAGCCGCTGCGAATCGTGGCGGCGACAGCTGATCCGATGCTGGGGGTGCCCCTGCTGTGGACCCCCTTCAGCCATGCGCTGCTGCATGGCAGCTGGGACCATCTGGTGTTTAACGCGGTGTGGTTCGCGATCTTTGCGACGCCGGTGACGCGGCGCTACGGATCAGGAGCGATGCTGGCCATTTTCATGGTATCGGCCGCGGCGGGCGCTGCGTTCTTTGCCGCGACCTCGCTTTATGCCGGCGCCTATCTGATCGGCGCCTCGGGCGGTGTGTCGGGCCTGACAGGCGCGGCGGTGCGGTTTGTGTTCCAGCCGGTCATCGTGGCCGTTGATCCCGAAACCGGCCGGCGTGTGGTCGTCGGCCGCAAGCTCGCCGGTCTGCGCGAGATGTGGAGTGACGGGCGCACGCGCAGTTTCGTGCTCATCTGGGTGGCGCTGAATGCCGCCGTGCCGCTGCTGCCGATGTTCACCGGTGCTGAGGTCGCGGTGGCGTGGCAGGCCCATCTTGGCGGCTTTATCGCTGGAATCCTGCTAGTCGGGCTGTTCGAGCGCCGCAGCTAGGACGGCGTACCGTAGACGTCACGGGGATCAAACAGCCGTGGCAGGCCGGTGTCCTGCAGCGTGACAGTGTCACCCGATACACTGGCCCGGCGGTAGAAGCAGGATTGGCGTCCGGTGTGGCAAGCCGCGCCGCGCCCGGTCTGGTTGACGACGAGCACGATGGCATCCTGATCGCAGTCGGTGCGCAACTCGACCACCTGCTGGATTTCGCCCGAGGTTTCGCCCTTTTTCCAGAGC
This sequence comes from Devosia sp., assembly GCF_030689745.1. Classification (GTDB taxonomy): domain Bacteria; phylum Pseudomonadota; class Alphaproteobacteria; order Rhizobiales; family Devosiaceae; genus Devosia; species Devosia alba. The sequence goes on along the minus strand of NZ_JAUYGL010000130.1, from coordinate 7,570 downwards.
TTGCCGCGTGAGCGTGACCAGTAATGGGCGACGCCGGTTTGCAGCGTCAGCGCCAGGGCTTCGGCATTCATGTGGGCCAGCATGAGCACATCATTGCTGCCCGCTTCCACGGTAACCACAGTGACCAACCCTGCCGCATCAAAGCGCGGCGCAAAATCGGTGCCCTCTTCGAGCTGGTCGTGGGTCAGGGCCGTGGGATCGGCAAAGGAAATGCTCATTGCGTTATTCTCGCCCGTTTTCGCCTGATATTGCAGTGGGTCAGCGCGTGCCGGTCATGGCGAAGAAACGATCCTGCTCCACCCGGTCTTCGGCGAAAACGCCGGTGAAACGGTGAGTGACAGTGGAAGCGCCGTGGGCCCGGACGCCACGCATGGACATGCACATGTGCTCTGCTTCGAGCATGACCGCAGCGCCGCGTGGATTGAGGTGCTCGTTGATGGCGTCAACGATCTGGGCGGTCAGGTTTTCCTGGGTCTGCAGACGACGGGCAAACACTTCCACCAGCCGGGCCAGCTTGGAGAGGCCGACCACCCCGTCATGGGGCAGGTAGGCGATGTGGGCCTTGCCGACGAAGGGCACCATGTGGTGCTCGCAATGGGAATTGAACGGGATATCCCTGACCAGCACGATATCGTCGTAGCCGCCTACTTCCTTGAAGGTCTTGGAGAGCACAGCGCCAGCGTCCTGCTCATAGCCGGCAAAGAATTCTTCATAGGCGCGGATGACCCGGCCGGGGGTTTCGAGCAGGCCTTCGCGGCCGGGGTCATCGCCGGCCCAGGCGATCAGGGTACGCACGGCAGCTTCGGCTTCGGCCCGGCTGGGACGACGGGGCTTGGCGGCCTCGACAGGCAGGCCGTTCAGCAGGTTGACGCGGGCGTCCATGGTCGGTTCCTTTTCGCTCTGATGCGCATTGGATGCGCCAAGCGTGGATTGGTTCCTCAAGGCCGTGTTACTGTGCGTGGCGGCCCGCCAGAAGCTCCCCTATATAGGGGGCTGAGGCGAGAGCGACAAGAAACAGAATTGTGCGTTTGATGGAACTAAGCGATCTCTATTCCCAGAAGATCCTCGATCTTGCGGGAAATGCCCTGCAGCCGGCGCGGCTGGACCATCCTGACGGCAGTGCGCGCAAGGTCAGCCGGGTGTGTGGCTCGGTGATCGAAGTTGATGTGGGCATCGAGCAGGGGATCATTGCTGCCTATGGGCACGATGTGTCGGCCTGCGCGCTGGGCCAGACCTCGGCTGCCGTGGTGGCGCGCGAGATCGTTGGCACGCCGGTGACCGAATTCAGGCAGCTGCGCGAGCAAATGCACGCCATGCTCAAGCAGCATGGTACGCCGCCTGTCGGCAAATGGAGCGATTTGCGGTTTCTTGAGCCGGTGCGGGACTATCCGGCCCGGCACATGTCGACGCTGCTGGTGTTTGATGCAGTGGTTGCGGCAATCGAAAAAGCCGAGTCCGCAGAATCGGTTGTGGTGGATCGCTGATGGATCGATTCATCGACATGTTCTGGCGCGTGGTCGATCTGCCGTTCAAGGTTGCGGCAGTGCTGCTGATCACCATCTACCGCTATACGCTCTCGGCGTTTGCCGGGCGGACCTGCCGGCACCTGCCCAGCTGTTCGGAATATACCGGCCAGGCGATCTGGAAGTTCGGGTTCTGGCCGGGCGGATGGATAGGGCTGGCCCGGTTCGTGCGCTGTCGGCCGGGCGGCACGGATGGCTATGACCCGGTGCCCGAGCGCCTGCCACAGACCGCCCGCTGGTATCGGCCATGGACATATGGGCGCTGGAAATAATTGTCAGTCGTGCTAGACAGGCGCCCTTGCTGCAGCAAAGGCAGCATTACCCCAATTTCTGGAGAGCCAAAATGACGATCAAGGTGACGTTTCCCGACGGTGCAGCTCGCGACTATCCGCGTGGCACCACCGGGACCACCATCGTCGAATCCATCTCCAAGAGCCTGGCCAAGAAGACTGTGGCCATGCGCTGGAACGGTGTGCTCAGCGATCTGTCTGATGCGCCCGAGGCCGACGGCAAGATCGAATTCGTGACGCGCGACAGCGGCTCCAAGGATGTGCTGGAGCTGATCCGGCACGATGCGGCGCATGTGCTGGCCGAAGCGGTGCAGGAGCTGTGGCCGACGACGCAGGTCACGATCGGCCCGGTGATCGAGAACGGCTTCTACTACGATTTCAAGCGCGACGAGCCGTTCTCGGAAGAGGATTTCCCGACCATCGAGAAGAAGATGGCCGAGATCATCAATCGTGGCGCCGCCTTCAGCAAGGAAATCTGGACCCGCGACCAGGCCAAGGATTTCTTTGCCACGCGCGGCGAGGCCTTCAAGGTGGAGCTGGTCGATGCCATTCCGGCTGACCAGTCGCTCAAAATGTACAAGCAGGGCCAGTGGATCGATCTGTGCCGTGGGCCGCATATGCGCACGGTCAAGGATGTCGGTACGGCCTTCAAGCTGACCAAGGTTGCCGGGGCTTATTGGCGCGGCGACAGCAATAATCCGGTGCTCAGCCGCATCTATGGGACGGCCTTTGCCACCAGGGAAGAACTCGACGCCTATCTGCACATGGTGGAGGAGGCCGAAAAGCGTGACCATCGCAAGATCGGCCAGGAGATGGATCTCTACCATTTCCAGTCCGAGGCGCAGGGCAGCGTGTTCTGGCACCCCAAGGGCTTTGTGCTGTTCAACCAGATGGAGGCCTATATCCGCCGCCGGCTGGACAAGGCGGGCTATCAGGAAGTGAAGACGCCGCAACTGATGAGCTCCAAGTTCTGGGAGCAGTCGGGCCACTGGGGCAAATACCGCGAAAATATGTTCGTGGTACCCGACGAAGTGCCCGGGACCGAGGATGAAGGTCCGGTGCTGAGCGGCACGGGCGAGTTGATGGCGCTCAAGCCAATGAACTGCCCGGCGCATGTGCAGATCTTCAACCAGGGCATCAAGTCTTACCGCGATCTACCGCTGCGCATGGCCGAATTTGGCTGCTGCCACCGCAATGAAGCGCATGGCGCGCTGCATGGTTTGATGCGCGTGCGGCAGATGACGCAGGACGACGCGCATATCTTCTGCCGCGAAGACCAGATCCAGAGCGAAACCGAGCATTTCGTGCATCTGCTGTATTCGGTCTATGGCCATATGGGCTTTGACAATGTGGTCATCAAGCTGGCGACGCGGCCGGAAAACTTTGGTGGCACCATTGAGCGCTGGGACGCGGCCGAGAAGGCGCTGGGCGATGCCCTGCGCGCGACGGGCTATGATTTCGAGATCGCCGAAGGCGAAGGCGCGTTCTATGCGCCCAAGCTGGAATTCCATCTCAAGGACGCCATTGGCCGGAGCTGGCAGGTGGGGACGCTGCAGCTCGACTATGTGCTGCCGGAACGGCTGGACGCGACCTATGTCGCCGAAGACGGCACGCGGCACTTCGCGGTGATGCTGCACCGGGCGATCCTGGGGTCGCTGGAACGCTTTATCGGCATGCTGATCGAGAACTATGCCGGGCGGATGCCGATGTGGCTGGCGCCGACCCAGGTCGTGGTGGCGACCATCGTGTCGGAGGCTGACGAGTATGCCGAAAAGCTGGTGAGCCAGCTCAAGGCGGCCGGCATTCGGGTTGAGCTCGACGTGCGCAACCAGAAGATCAACTACAAGGTACGCGAGCATTCGGTGGGCAAGGTGCCGCTGATGTTTGTGGTGGGCAAGCGCGAGGCCGAGGAGGGGACCGTTTCGGTCCGTCGCCTGGGCACTGAAGGCCGGAAGGTCGAGCCGTTCATGGATGCCCTGGTGGCCCTGATGGCCGAAGCGACCCCGCCTGACCTCAAAGAAAAGGCGGCCTGAGCGGTGCCCTTGCGTCCATCCAATCGCGAGATCAAGGTCATCACCCATATGGGCGAGGACAATGCGCTGGGCCCTGACGACTTCAAGGATGTGGGCGAGAAGGTGTTTGCCCGCATGCTGGCCAAGGGCTGGATCGAAAAGACCGCCGTCGAGGGCAAGTACAAGGCCACGATGAAGGGGCTGATCATCCACGAAGGCGAGATCATCTATGCCGGGCGTCTGCGCAGCTAGCGCTTGGTGAAAAGCACCGCCTGACCTCCCCTCACAGGGGAGGGACCAGGGCGGTGGTTGTGGCTCGATCTGGCCCGGGTCCGGGTCTATTCCTCCCCTTGTCAGGGAAGGCTGGATGGGGAGACTGTTCTATCATGGCAGAGCTGATCCCCATTACCCGCTCCATTTCCATCGATCCGAGCGAGATCGAGGAGACCTTTGTGCGCTCGGCCGGACCGGGCGGGCAGAACGTCAACAAGGTGTCGAGCGCGGTGCAATTGCGCTTTGACCTGAAGAATTCGCCATCGCTGCCCGAAGCCATGAAACGCCGCGTGGCGACGCTGGCCGGCAAGCGCCTGACCAAGTCCGGCGTCATCGTGATCTCCGCCAATTCGCACCGCGACCAGCCGATGAACCGGGCCGACGCGCTCGACAAGCTGGTGGCCCTGCTGGTGGCGGGGGCACATGTGCCCAAATTCCGTGTGGCAACGCGGCCGACGCTTGCCTCCAAACGGCGCCGGCTCGAAGGCAAGTCGATCCGCTCCGGCATCAAGCGGCTGCGGAGCAATCCAGCCGATAATCAGTGATGCTCCCCATCGCGTGCAGCGGGGGCGGAAATGGTTGGGGCAGCACTAGATCGGTTCGGCGGCGACGCCGTCCCGGATAGCCGCTAATGTGCCGTCCTGATCTGGACACAGAGAGTCACCGGAAATGAAGATCGCTATTGTCGGTTCGGGTTATGTTGGTCTGGTGACGGGGGGCTGCCTGGCCGATTTCGGCCATGACGTGACCTGTATCGACAAGGACGAGGACAAGATCGAGGCGCTGGAGCGTGGCGAGATCCCGATCTATGAGCCGGGTCTGGCCGAACTGGTGAAAGCCAATGTGGCAGCGGGCCGATTGGCGTTCACAACGCAACTGGCAGGCGCGGTTGCTGCCGCCCAGGTGGTGTTCATCGCCGTGGGCACGCCGTCGCGCCGCGGCGATGGGCATGCGGATTTGCGCTATGTGCGCGAGGCGGCGCGCGAGGTTGCTGACGCGGTATCCGGCTTCACGGTCGTTGCTACCAAATCGACAGTGCCAGTGGGGACGGGCGACGAGGTGGCCCAGATCATCGCGACCACCAATCCGGCCGCCGATGTGGCCGTGGTGGCCAATCCGGAGTTCTTGCGCGAGGGCGCGGCGATCGACGATTTCAAGCGTCCGGACCGCATCGTGGTGGGCATCGAGGACGAGCGGGCGCGGTCGGTGATGAGCGCGGTGTACCAGCCGCTTTATCTGAACAAGTCGCCGTTGATGTTCACCAATCGGCGGACGGCCGAGCTGATCAAGTATGGCGCCAACGCGTTTCTGGCGATGAAGATCACCTTCATCAACGAAATGGCCGATCTGTGTGAGGCCGCTGGTGGCAATGTGCAGGAGGTGGCGCGGGGCATGGGGCTCGATAATCGCATCGGGGGCAAGTTCCTGCATGCCGGACCGGGCTTTGGTGGGTCTTGCTTTCCCAAGGACACGCTGGCGCTGATCAAGATCGGGCAGGATTTGGGCAGTCCGATGCGTCTGGTGGAAACCACGGTGTCGATCAATGAGCAGCGCAAAGGAGCGATGTCGCGCAAGGTCGTCGCGGCCTGCGGTGGTGAGGTGCGCGGCAAGACGATTGGCGTGCTGGGGCTGACGTTCAAGCCCAATACCGACGATATGCGCGCGGCCCCGTCGCTCGACATCATCGGGGGCCTGCTCGACCAGGGCGCCCGGATCGTCGCCTACGACCCGCATGGGATGGCGTCGGCACGCGGGCTGATCGACACGGTTGAGTATGTCAGCAATGCCTATGCGGTGGCGGACAATGCCGATGCGCTGGTGCTGGTCACGGAATGGGACGAGTTCCGCTCGCTTGATCTGGCCCGGATAAAGACGGCGATGAAGACGCCGGTATTGGTGGACTTGCGCAATGTCTATAGTCATGACGAGGTCACCAGGCATGGCTTTGCCTATTTCAGTGTGGGCCGACCGGCGGGCGCGGGCGGCAAATCGGGGCTGAGCGGGGCCGCTGAATAGTCAGCATTGGCGGTGCCGTCGGCGGTGGGCCGCAGGCACGTGTGAGGGTTATGGTTTGAAGGTCTTTGTTACCGGAACAGCCGGATTTGTCGGCTATCATTTGGCCCGGCGGTTGCTGGACGAGGGCCATCAGGTCACCGGGTTTGATGGCGTCACCGACTACTACGATGTGCGGTTGAAGCGTGCGCGCCTGACAGCGTTGGCGCGCTATCCCCAGTTCACGCCAGTTGAGGGGCGGCTGGAAGATGGCCAATTGCTGACGCGTTCACTGCAGGCAGCCGGGGCGGAGATTGTCGTGCATCTCGCTGCGCAGGCCGGCGTGCGCTATAGTATCGAGCAGCCGCAGAGTTATGTCAGTGCCAATCTGGTGGGGTCGGCCAATCTGCTGGAGGCGGTGCGGGCGCACCGGCCGGCGCATCTGCTGTTTGCCTCGACCAGTTCGGTCTATGGCGGCAATAGCAAATTGCCGTTTTCGGAGCTTGATCCTGCCGACGCGCCGATCTCGCTCTATGCCGCAACCAAAAAGAGTGGCGAGGTGCTGGCGCATTCCTATTCCCATCTGTTTGATATCCCCACCACCATGCTGCGCTTCTTTACCGTCTATGGCCCCTGGGGCCGCCCGGACATGGCATTGTTCAAATTCGTGGCCGCAATCCTCGAGCAGCGGCCCATCGCGGTCTATGGCCAGGGCGCGATGCGGCGCGACTTTACCTATATCGACGATCTGATCGAGGCGCTGATGCGGCTGCTGCCCCTGCAGCCGGTGCGGGATTGGCCGGTGGCCGGGGACTCGCTGTCGCCGGTGGCGCCGTACCGGATCGTCAATCTGGCGGGCGGGCATCCCGAACTGCTGATGGACTTTATCGGCGCCATCGAGACGGCGCTGGGCCAGCGGGCCAATTGTCAGTATGAGCCATTGCAGCCGGGCGATCCGCGCGAAACATCGGCCGATACTGCGCTGTTGCGCCAGTTGGTCGGTGATGTACCGCGGACCTCGATTGACGTCGGGGTCGCCAATTTTGTGGCCTGGTATCGACAGTATTATGGCCTTTAGCAGCGCCAGCCTGGCGCCAGGATCAGTTCAATGACCCAGAACAGTCTGAAATTCGGTACCAGCGGCTTGCGTGGCCTTGCGGTGGATTTGCAGGGGCAGGCGGCACGGCAGTATGTCACAGCCTTTCTGGCGCATCTGGCCACGAGCGGGCAGGGCAGTGGCAGCAGGGTCTATCTAGCGCGGGATTTTCGCGCGTCGAGCCAGGCGATTATTGATGATTGTGCGGTGGCCATAGCCCGGTTCGGGCTTGAACCGGTGGACTGTGGCGCCATACCGACGCCTGCGCTGGCGCTGCACGCCATGGCGGCGGGATGCGCGGCGATCATGGTGACGGGTAGCCACATTCCCGCTGACCGCAATGGATTGAAGTTCTATGGCCCGGCTGGCGAGATCAGCAAGGAC
>NZ_JAUYGL010000126.1 GCF_030689745.1 Devosia sp. | reverse complement strand
TTCAGCCTCGCCGCCGCGCGCCTGGGCTGGCCGCTGCAGGATGTTCTTGCCCTTTCGCTGCATGGCCGGCCGCTCGACCTGATCCGGCCGCATCTGCATGCGGGCGCGCGCATTCTGGCACTGACTTCGGACGAACACGGACCGACGCTGCTGGCAGCCCTGCTCACCCAGGCCGGGTTTGGCATTTCTGTTATCACCGTGCTCGAAGCGCTGGGCGGCCCCGATGAGAAGGTCCGCAGCCAGGTGGCGATGAGCTTTGCACTGGACGGCATCAACCCGCTCAATGTCTGCGCCATCAGCGTGGCGGCCCTGCCCGAGGCGCGCGTACTGCCACTGACGCCCGGGCTGGCCGACGACCTGTTCGAGCATGATGGGCAGATCACCAAGCGCGACGTGCGGGCACTGACGCTCTCGGCCCTGGCGCCGCGGCGTGGTGAGACGCTGTGGGATATCGGGGCTGGGTCAGGTTCGGTGGCCATTGAGTGGATGCTGGCCGATCCCGGCCTGCGCGCAGTCGCCATCGAGGCCGACCCCGAGCGCGCCGCCCGCATCTCGCGCAATGCGACCCTGTTCGGTGTGCCTGACCTCAAGATCACCATCGGCACCGCACCCGAAGCGCTGGAGGGCCTTGAGCCGCCCCATGCCATTTTTATCGGTGGCGGCGGCTCCGATCCCGGCGTGCTCGATGCCGCCATTGTCGCGCTGCGCCCCGGCGGGCGGTTGGTGGCCAATGCGGTAACACTGGAGCTCGAAGCGCTGTTGCTGACCCACCACGCCAGTCTGGGCGGCAGCCTGACCCGTATCGAGATTGCCCGGGCCGACGCTATCGGCAGCATGACCGGCTGGCGTCCAGCCATGCCGATTACCCAATGGGTCTGGAGCAAGCCATGACTGTGCATTTCATCGGCGCCGGTCCCGGCGCGGCCGATCTGATCACCGTGCGCGGGCGCAACCTGCTCGCCGCCTGCCCGGTATGTCTCTATGCCGGCTCCATCGTGCCGCAGGAAATGCTGGCCTGGTGCGGACCGAACACGCGCCTGATCGATACCGCGCCACTATCGCTCGACGAGATCGAGGCCGAGTATGTGCGGGCCCACGCGGCCAATGAGGATGTGGCGCGGCTGCATTCGGGCGATCTGTCGATGTGGAGTGCGGTGGCCGAGCAGATGCGGCGGCTCGACCAGCTTGGCATCCCCTATTCGCTGACGCCGGGCGTGCCGGCCTTTGCTGCGGCAGCAGCGACGCTGGGGCGCGAACTGACCATTCCGGCCGAAGCCCAAAGCCTGGTGCTGACCCGTATTTCCGGGCGAGCGTCCGCCATGCCAGCGGGCGAAACCCTCGACGCCTTTGGCGCCACCGGGGCAACCCTGGCGATCCACCTGGCCATTCATGCACTGGACCGGGTGGTGGCCGAACTGACGCCGCATTATGGCGCAGATTGCCCCGTCGCCATCGTCTTTCACGCCTCCTGGCCCGATGAAAAAATCATCCGGGGCACGCTGGCCGATATTGCCGCCAGCTTTGCCGCGGACCCGGTGGAGCGGACGGCAATCATTTTTGTCGGTCGGACCCTGGCTGCCGAGAATTTCCGCGAGAGTTCGCTCTACGATCCGGATTACCAGCGCCGCTTTCGCGGCCGTGATGGGCTGGATTGATACGTCCTACGACTCAGGCGCGGGAAATATCGTTCAAGAGTTGCACGAACTGCAGGCCGGCCTGTTCCAGATCACCGGAATTGTCGATCCGCACCGTATTGGCCGGCAGGTGATCGCTGACCTGCCGGTCAAGGCGCCGCTGGATGGAGCCGGCGGTTTCGCGGCCGCGGCCAGCCAGCCGGCGTTCGATCACCTTGGGATCAGCCAAAACCGCCACAACCACCGTGTCGGGATAGCGCTCAAGCAGGGTCGGAATCATCGCTCGCGACAGATTGGCTACCACCACCCGGCCGGCGCGCAGATCGTCCTCCAGCGCAATCGGCAGGCCATAGCGCAGGCCGTGGGCTTCCCAGGTCAGGGCAAAGGCGCCAGCGCGCTCGGCTGCGGCAAAGCCGGCCAGATCGAGACTATCGTGGTCTTCGCTGCCGCCATCAGCCTGGCGCGTCACCACGCGGCGCACCACGCGCAGCCAGTCCGCCTCGGCAAGCCGTGCGCTGGCAAAGCCGATCAGACTGTCCTTGCCGACCCCACTGGGTCCGACAACGGCAACAAAGCTCCCCTTCATTTGATGCGGCGACCTTTCCGGTAGATCGTGGGCATTAGGGGCGTGTTGCCCTTGCGCTCACCAGTGCGCGTGCCGGCTGCAGCATAGCCAAAGCCGGACAGTCCGGCGACACCCTATCGTGCACATCAATGTCAGCGGGCTCAGGCGGGGCACTCTTCGAGTTCAATCAGCGTGCCATCAAAATCCTTGGGGTGCAGAAACAGCACCGGATTGCCATGGGCGCCGGTTTTCGGCGTGCCATCGCCCAGCACGCGGGCGCCGCCGGCCGTCAGCGCGGCGGCAGCAGCGGCAATGTCTGGCACTTCAAAGCAGATATGGTGCATGCCACCGGCCGGGTTCTTGGCGAGGAAGGCGGCAATGGGCGAGCCAGCGCCGAGCGGCTCCAGCAGTTCCACCTTGGTATTGCCGGTATCGATGAACACCACGGTAACGCCATGCTCGGGCAGCGCCTGTGGCTGGCCGACATGGGCCCCCAGCAAGTCGCTATACTTCGCTGATGCCGCAGCCAGATCGGGCACGGCGATGGCGATATGATTGAGGCGGCCGATCATTGGTTGGAGAGCCTTCCTTCAATCTGGCTGAGCACGGAGAAGGCCGCCGAGAGCACATTGGTGCCGGGACCGAAAATGGCCGCCACACCGCAATCGAGCAGGAAGTCGTAATCCTGCTCGGGGATGACACCACCGACAATCACGGTGACCTCGCCCAGATCACGATCCTTGAGTGCCGAGATCAGTTCGGGAACCAGCGTCTTGTGGCCGGCGGCCAGCGACGAGACGCCCACGGCATCGACCTTGAGCTCGGCGACATGGGCGGCCACTTCCGGCGCGGTTTCAAACAGATCACCCATATGGACGAGGAAGCCGAGATCGGCGAAGGCGCTGGCGATCACCTTGGCGCCGCGATCATGGCCATCCTGGCCCATCTTGGCGATGAAGATCGAGGGCGCCCTGCCCCGGCTCTTCTTGAAGCTGTCGATGCGGCCGGCAATGGCGGCAAATTCGGGATCGTCGCCATAGCCCTGCGCATAGACCCCCGAGATGACGCGGGTAATGGCGGCGTGGCGACCGAACACATCTTCCATGGCCTGGCTGATTTCGCCCAGCGTAGCGCGGGCGCGGGCGGCGGCCACTGCGGCGTCAAGCAGATTGCCCTCATCCATGGCCGCAAACTCGCGCAGGGCGGAGAGCATGGACTGGCATTTGGCCTCGTCGCGGCCGGCGCGCACGCGTCCCAGCAGCGCGATCTGCTCGGCACGCACCTTGGCGTTGTCGATATCGCGGACGTCAATGCCATCCTCGACATCAAGCCGGTAGCGGTTGACGCCGACAATGACATCTTCGCCGCGATCGACTCGCGCCTGCCGCAGCGCAGCGGCCTTTTCGATTTCGAGCTTGGGGCCGCCGGTCTGCACCGCCTTGGTCATGCCGCCCTGGGCCTCGGCCTCGCCGATCAACGCCTTGGCACCGGCGACCAGTTCGGCGGTGAGCGCCTCGACATAATAGGAGCCACCCAGAGGATCGACGACGTCGGTGATGCGGCTTTCGTGCTGCAGGATGAGCTGGGTGTTGCGGGCAATGCGGCTGGAAAATTCGGTCGGCAGCGCGATGGCCTCATCGAACGAATTGGTGTGCAGGCTCTGGGTGCCGCCCAGCGTCGCGGCCAGCGCCTCGATGGTGGTGCGCACGATATTGTTGTGCGGATCCTGCTCGGTCAGTGACACGCCCGAAGTCTGGCAATGGGTGCGCAGCATCTTGGAGCGCGGGTCTTTTGCCCCCAGCCCGGTCATGATTTCGCTCCACAGCTGGCGTGCGGCGCGCAGCTTGGAGACTTCGAGGAAGAAGTTCATGCCGATACCGAAAAAGAAGCTCAGCCGGCCGGCAAACTTGTCGATGTCGAGGCCGCGGGCCTGCGCCGCGCGGACATATTCCATGCCATCGGCCAGGGTATAGGCCAGTTCCTGCACCGCCGTCGCCCCGGCCTCGTGCATGTGGTAGCCCGAGATGGAGATCGAGTTGAACTTGGGCATGTGTTCGGCGGTATAGGCGATGATGTCGCCGACAATGCGCATTGAGGGTTCAGGCGGGTAGATATAGGTGTTGCGGACCATGAACTCCTTGAGCACATCGTTCTGGATGGTGCCCTCGAGCTTGGCCTGCGGCACGCCCTGCTCCTCGGCGGCAACGATGAACATGGCCAGCACCGGGATCACCGCGCCATTCATGGTCATCGACACGCTCATCTGATCGAGCGGGATGGCATCAAACAGGATCTTCATGTCCTCGACGCTGTCGATGGCCACGCCGGCCTTGCCGACATCGCCGACAACGCGCGGATGGTCGCTGTCATAGCCGCGATGGGTCGCCAGATCGAAGGCGACCGAGAGCCCCTTCTGGCCCTTTTCCAGCGCCTGCCGGTAAAAGGCATTGGATTCCTTGGCGGTCGAGAAGCCGGCATATTGCCTGATGGTCCAGGGCCGGTTGGCATACATGGTTGCCCGAACGCCACGGGTGAACGGCTCGGCGCCGGGGACCTCGCTGCCCTCGCCGAAATAGACCGGTTTGACGGCGATGCCGCCATAGTCGCGGTCGAGCGCGGAGAGCGGGGTGTCACGGAGTTCCTTTTGGGCGAGTTCGGCCCAGTGCGCGAAAGATGAAGTGTCGTGCTCAGCCATGGATCACCTCAATCATAAAAATCGATGCCTCAGTCGACACCCTCCCCCTTGCGGGGAGGGTCAGGGAGGGGGGCGTTTGGCCCGAATACCGGGGCGCCCGCACCCCCTCCCAACCTCCCCCGTCAAGGGG
>NZ_JAUYGL010000123.1 GCF_030689745.1 Devosia sp. | reverse complement strand
GCCCTTGGCATCGAAGTGCCCGCAACCGAGGCCGAATTCTTTGCCGCCCTCGACAAGATCAAGGCCGATGGCACCTACATCCCGATGGCGATGGGCACCAACGACCAGTGGGAAGCCGCGACCATGGGCTACCAGAACATCGGCCCGAACTACTGGAAGGGTGAGGAGGGCCGCAACGCGCTGATCAAGGGCGAGCAGAAGCTCACCGACGACGCCTGGGTCGAGCCCTATCGGGTGCTGGCCAAGTGGAAGGACTATCTTGGCGACGGCTTCGAAGCTCAAACCTATCCGGATAGCCAGAACCTGTTCACGCTCGGCCGTGCCGCAGTCTACCCGGCAGGCTCTTGGGAAATCTCCGGCTTCAACACCCAGGCCGACTTCGAAATGGGCGCGTTCATGCCGCCGGTGAAGGCTGCAGGCGACACCTGCTACATCTCCGACCACACCGACATCGCGATCGGCATGAACGCCAAGACGCCGAACGCCGAGGCCGCGAAGACCTTCCTCAACTGGGTTGCGTCATCGGAGTTCGCGACGCTCTACGCCAATGCGTTGCCGGGCTTCTTCCCGCTGTCGAGCGAGCCGGTGACGCTCGAGGATCCGCTTGCCCAGGAATTCATCTCCTGGCGCCAGAAGTGCGAGTCGACCATCCGCTCGACTTACCAGATCCTGTCGCGCGGCACGCCGAACCTGGAGAACGAGACCTGGAACGCCTCGGCCAACGTCATCCGCGGCTCAGAGACGCCCGAAGACGCCGGCAAGCGTCTGCAGGACGGCCTCGCCAGCTGGTACGAGCCACAGAAGTAAGCTATGTCTCATTGCTTCCCGCGCCGGCTATCGTCGGCGCGGGAATGCGACCTGGCCGATAAGCCGGCGCCCGCTGCACGAGGCTCCGACGGCCGAAGATCGGGGAACACATGTCGATACCGTCCGAAAAGCCCACGGTGCGCTGGCATATCGGCGCATTTCTCGCGCCGGCTGTGCTCATCTATACGGCAGTGATGATCCTGCCGCTTTTCGGGACGCTGCAACTGTCCTTCTTCCGCATGATCGACCGGGAGGCCGTCTTTGTCGGCCTGGAAAACTTCCGCACCCTGTTCTTCGACCCGCGCTGGTCGGCATCGTTCTGGAACGCGCTCGGCAACAACACCTGGTTCTTCATCATCCACATGCTGGTGCAGAATCCGATCGGCATCCTGCTTGCCGCGATCCTCTCCAGCCCCAGGCTGCGGCTTGCGAGCGCCTACCGCACGGCAATCTTCATCCCGACGATCCTGTCTTTCGTCATCGTCGGCTTCGGCTGGAAGCTGATCCTGTCGCCGATCTGGGGCGTCGCTCCCAGCATCCTCGATGCTGTTGGCCTGAAGATGTTGTTCGCGCCGTGGCTGGGCAAGGAGGAATACGCTTTGACGACGCTCAGCCTAATCTCGGTCTGGCAGTTCGTCGGCATTCCGATGATGCTGATCTATGCCGCGCTTTTGTCGATCCCGGACGACATCATCGAGGCGGCTGAATGCGATGGCGTAACCGGAATGTCGCAGTTCTGGAAGGTCAAGCTGCCGCTTATCCTGCCGTCGATCGGCATCATCTCGGTGCTGACCTTCGTCGCCAATTTCAACGCCTTCGATCTGATCTACTCCGCGCAAGGCGCGCTGGCCGGGCCGAACTATGCGACCGACATCCTGGGTACCTTCCTCTACCGCACCTTCTTTGGCTTCCAGCTCCAGATCGGCGATGCGAGCATGGGTTCCACCATTGCATCGATCATGTTCCTGATCATCCTGGCGGGTGTCTGCTTCTACCTCTTTATCATCCAGCGGCGGCTGCGCCGCTACCAGTTCTGAGGCCGCCATGTCTATCGCCACCCACTCTCCGGTACGGTCCATAGCGGCACACGCAATCCTGATCGCCTACACGGCAATCGCGCTGTTTCCGGTGCTGGTTATCGTCGTCAACTCGTTCAAGACACGCAATGCGATCTTCCGTTCGCCGCTTTCGCTGCCCGACGCCGAGACGTTCTCGCTGATCGGCTACCAGACGGTCTGGGCGCAAGGCGATTTCATCCTCTATTTCCAGAACAGTCTCGTGGTCACCGTTGCCTCGCTGGCGCTGGTGCTGCTGTTTGGCGCCATGGCCGCTTTCGCACTGTCGGAGTACCGGTTTCGTGGCAACACGCTGATGGGGCTCTACCTGGCGCTCGGCATCATGATCCCGATCCGCCTCGGCACCGTCGCGATCCTGCAACTGATGGTCGCCAGTGGCCTCGTCAACACGTTGACGGCACTGATCCTGGTCTACACCGCGCAAGGCCTGCCGCTCGCGGTCTTCATCCTCTCCGAGTTCATGCAACAGGTGTCGAAGGACCTCAAGGACGCTGGCCGCATCGACGGGCTTTCGGAGTACCACATCTTCTTCCGGCTTGTGCTGCCGCTGGTGCGGCCAGCGATGGCGACGGTCGCCGTATTCACGATGATACCGATCTGGAACGACCTCTGGTTTCCGCTGATTCTGGCGCCGGCCGAAGAGACCAAGACCGTGACCCTCGGCGCGCAGGTGTTCATCGGCCAGTTCGTCACCAATTGGAACGCGGTGCTGTCGGCGCTGTCGCTGGCGATTCTGCCTGTCCTCGTCCTCTATGTCATCTTCTCGCGGCAGCTGATCCGCGGAATCACCGCTGGAGCCGTCAAATGACCGCCGATCAAGCGCCAATCCGAGTCCTCGTCGCCGGTCTCGGCAATATGGGGATGAGCCACGCAAAGGCCTACGCCGCCAACCCTGGTTACGAGATCGTCGGGCTGGTCAACCGGTCGCAGGTGGCTTTGCATGAAAGCCTGCGCGGGCACGCGATCCTGCCGTCCTTCGACGAAGCACTAAGCGAGCTGAAGCCGGACCTTTGCTCGATCAACACCTATTCTGACAGCCACGCCGATTTCGCGGTCAAGGCGATGGAGTCGGGATCGCACGTGTTCGTCGAAAAGCCGATCGCGACCACCGTGAGGGATGCCGAGCGCGTCGTCGCGTGCGCCAGGGCGAACGACCGCAAGGTCGTCGTCGGCTACATATTGCGCCATCACCCGTCCTGGATCCGGCTGATTGAGGAAGCTCGCGGGCTCGGCGGACCTTACGTCTTCCGCATGAACCTCAACCAGCAGTCAAGCGGTCGCACATGGGAGACCCACCGCCGGCTGATGGAAACGACGCCGCCGATCGTCGACTGCGGCGTGCATTATGTGGACGTTATGTGCCAGATCACCGACGCGCGGCCAGTCAAGGTGCGCGGCATGGGCTTGCGGCTCACCGATGATATCGCGCCTGACATGTACAATTACGGCCACTTCCAGGTACTGTTCGATGACGGCTCGGTCGGCTGGTACGAGGCCGGCTGGGGGCCGATGATGTCGGAGACGGCGTTCTTCGTGAAGGACGTCATCTCGCCCAATGGCTGCGTCTCAATCGTTATGAACAAGGGTGCCAAGTCCGACGATCATGACACCCATACCAAGACGCAACTGATCCGGGTGCATTCGGCGCAGATGGGGCCTGAAGGCCGCTTCGTCCGGCCGGACACCGACCTGTCGATGGCGGACGAACCAGGTCACGACGAATTGTGCGAACGGGAGCAGGCCTTCATGCTCAAGGCTATCCGCGAGAACATCGACCTCACCCGCCACATGAACGACGCCGTGCAGTCGTTGCGCATCTGCCTCGCGGCGGACGAAAGCGTGCGCAGCGGCGTCGAAATCAACCTCTGAAGGTGCCAAGTATTTGGGATCGCTGACACTGCATGACGTGCGAAAGTCCTTCGGCACTGTCGATGTGCTGAAGGGCATCGACCTCGAAGTCGGCGAAGGCGAGTTCGTGGTCTTCGTCGGTCCTTCTGGCTGCGGCAAGTCCACGCTGTTGCGCATCATCGCCGGGCTGGAGGACGCGACGTCGGGCAGCATCCTGATCAACGGCCGCGAGGTGAATTCGGTGCCGCCGGCCAAGCGCGGCATCGCCATGGTGTTCCAGACATACGCGCTCTACACGCATCTCAACGTGCGCGATAATATGAGCCTTGGCCTGAAACAGGCGGGCATGGCGAAGGCCGAGATCGGCCAGCGCGTCGACAAGGTGGCGTCGATGCTGTCGATGGAGGAACTGATCGCCCGGCGGCCGGCGGAACTTTCCGGAGGCCAACGCCAGCGCGTCGCCATCGGTCGCGCCATTGTGCGCGAGCCCGACTTGTTCCTGTTCGACGAGCCGCTGTCCAATCTCGACGCAGCACTGCGCGCGCAGACACGCCTGGAGATCGCAAAGCTGCACGACCACCTCAAGGCGACGATGGTCTACGTCACCCACGATCAGGTCGAGGCGATGACGCTGG
>NZ_JAUYGL010000118.1 GCF_030689745.1 Devosia sp. | reverse complement strand
TCAGCAAACCCCATATTGGTCAGGGTTTCGAGCGTGCCGGGATCGTCATCGCTGCCGGTGAACACCAGATTGCCCTCGCCGCTCCCCAGGCTTTCACCCTCGGTGAACAGATCGGAATAATAGGCGGTGACCAGTTCGAGGGCGGCGCGATAGTCGGTCTCGAACTGGCGCAGATCGGGCTCGCCCATCAGCTGCCCGATCACCGCGACGTCGGCGGCAGTGGCCGGCATGACATGGGTCTGCTCATCGCGCAGCATCTGCAGCCGGTTCTCCCCGGCGCGCAGATACCAGTAGGTCTGGCTCAGCTCAGTGGCGGCGCGGGGTGAAATCCAGTTGGCGTCGGCCAGCGCAGCCAGGGCATGGGCTGTCGGCTTGACGCGCAGGGTCTTGTCGCGACCACCGGCGATCAATTGCTGGGTCTGGGTGAAAAACTCGATCTCGCGGATGCCGCCGCGGCCCAGCTTGACGTTGTGGCCCTCGACGCGGATCGAGCCGACATTCTTGGCGATATTGATCTGGCGCTTCATCGCCTGGATGTCGGCGATGGTGGCGAAGTCGAGATGCTTGCGCCAGATGTAGGGCGCCAGCTCCTTGAGGAAGGCCTGTCCCACCTGGCGGTCCCCCGCACAGGCGCGCGCCTTGATCCAGGCGGCCCGCTCCCAGTTCTGGCCGCGGCTCTCGTAATAGGACAGCGCCGCATCAACCGAAATGGCGACCGGGGTCGAGCCCGGATCGGGGCGCAGGCGCAAATCGGTGCGGAACACATAGCCATGGGGCTGGCGGTCTTCCATCAGCCCGACCAGCTTCTGCACCATGCGTGAATAGGTCCTGGTGGCCTCCAGCGGATCGCGCAGCACGCCCTTTTGCGGATCGTAGAACACCACGATGTCGATATCGGAGGAGTAGTTCAGCTCCTGGCCGCCATGCTTGCCCAGCGCAAAGATGGCCAGACCGGAATTGGCCGCGTTGGCCTGGTCGGGTGGCAGGGTGAGCTGGTCGCGCGCGCTGGCCTGACGCATCAGAAGATTGAGCGCGGCATCAAGGGCAGCGTCGGCCAGATCCGAGAGCGCGGCGGTGGCCTGCGCCGTGGTCCAGGCCCCCCCGGTTTCGGCAATGGCCGCCAGCAGCGCCGTGCGGCCCTTGGCTATGCGCAGAATGGGGCCGAGTTCGGCTTCGTCAGCCGCGGTATTGCCCGCCGTTTCAACTGCATCAATGATGTCGATGAAACTGCCATCGGGCGTGTCGCTGAGCGCCGCCACCAGCCAATCCACATTGTCCTGGGCCAGCCCCAGCAGATAGGGCGCCAGTTCCAGCAGCGGGCCAAGGGCTGTTGCCGCCTGGCCGAGCACCGCCTGGTGGGCGTCGGACTGCTCGCCCAGCCACGCGCTGAAAACCGGCGTCGGGATCGGGGGAAGCGGATTGAGTTTTGTGACCATGCAAAAGGGATAGCTTGGCGGGCCAATGGCGGCAAGGCGCCTGACGCGACTAACTCGGGACCCGGGCTGAAGGGTCAGGCGGCCGGCAGGTCGATCACGGCGCGCACGCCCGGCGCATTGTCCTCGACATGAAAGCTGCCGCCATGCAGCCGGGCCACGGCATTGACCAGTGACAGGCCCAGGCCCGAGCCGGACTCGGAGCGGCTCTTTTCGAGGCGAACAAACCGTTCGATGACGCGCTGGCGGTCGGGTTCGGGAATGCCGGGGCCATTATCGGCCACTTCGATCAGCACACGGTCACCGGCCCGACGCAGGCCGACGGTAATCCGCCCCTGCGCTTGTCCCTCGCCCTGGCCCTCGGGCCGGGCATATTTGACTGCATTTTCCAGCAGATTGACCATGGCCTGGCCAATCAACTCGCGGTTGGCATGCAGGTGCACGCCTTCGGTGATGGCGGTTTCCACGACAATGCCGGCATCTTCGGCGACCGGACCATAAAGCTCGGCCACATCGGCGACGATGGCGCTGACATCGTTGTCCTTGAGCGCGCCCGAGGGGGCCCCGGCCTCGGCGCGGGCGATCATCAGCAGGGCGTTGAAGGTCTGGATCAGACGGTCGCTTTCGGCAATGGTGGTTTCCAGCGCCTGCTGGCGGGTTTCATCGCTGGCGCCCTCGCGCAAGGCCGACTCGGCCTGATTGCGCAGCCGCGTCAGCGGCGTCTTGAGATCATGGGCGACATTGTCGGTGACTTCCTTGAGCCCCTGCAGCAATTGCTCGATGCGGTCCAGCATGGCGTTCAGATTGGTGGCGAGACCATCAAACTCGTCATTGCGCCTGGTCACCGGCACGCGTTCGGACAGATTACCCGACATGATCTTGGTGGAGGTATCGCGGATCGCATCAATGCGGCGCAGCACGCGTTGCGCGGTGATGCCTCCGGCAATGATGGAAAAGGCGATGATGCCGAGCACGCCGATCAGAAAGCTCTGGATGATGATGGCGGAAAAGCCGCGCCGCTCGACCACGTCGCGCCCGACGACCAGGCGCATGCCATTGCTCAGCTCGACCGAGCGCACCACGGCATAGCCCGATTTGGCGGACTGCGGGACCCGCTCATCAAGCTGTTCGGGGTTGTCGGTCAGCGCGTCGGCGCGTTCATAGTCGAAGCCGTAAGTGCCCGGCGTCAGCAGCACATCCACCGGCACATCGGTGACATTGCCCAGCAGGTACTGGCCCGAAGCATCACCGAGAAAATACACCCCCGGCCCCGGCGCGCGCGAGATGCGCTCGACAGCAAAGGCCAGCGCGCGCACGCCCTGATTGGCATCGATGCGCTGCAGGATGCGTACTTCACGGTCGATTTCATCGGCCTGCTGGCGCTGGATCGAGACGTTGGACTGCCAGCCGATAAAGCCCAGCAGCAGAATCGAGAAGATCCCGAAGATCAGAATGAACGTGGCCGTCAGGCGGACCGTCGAGGTGCGCCAGAGCTGGGCAAAATGGCTGAACTGGCTCACCAGCTACTCGCGGATCATATAGCCGGCGCCACGCACGGTCTGCAGCAACGGGCTGGCATGGCCCTTGTCGATCTTGGAGCGCAGGCGCGACATGTGCACGTCAATGACATTGGTCTGAGGATCAAAGTGATAGTCCCAGACATTTTCCAGCAGCATGGTGCGGGTCACCACCTTGCCGGCGTTCTTCATCAGATATTCCAGCAGGCGGAACTCACGCGGCTGCAGCAGGATGGTCTCGCCGTCGCGCTCGACCTTGCGCGACAGGCGATCAAGGCTCAGCCCCCCCACGGCATAGCTGGTGGCGGCTTCCGACGGGCTGGAGCGGCGCGCCAGCACTTCGACACGGGCCAGCAATTCGGTAAAGGCATAGGGCTTGGTCAGGTAGTCATCGCCGCCCGCCCGCAGGCCGGTCACACGGTCATCGACTTCCCCCAGCGCGGACAGAATGAGCACCGGGGTCTTGTCGCCCTCGGCGCGCAGCGATTCAACGATGGACAGGCCATCGCGGCGCGGCAGCATCCGGTCGACGATGAGAACGTCATAATCCATGCCCGAAGCCATGGCGTAGCCGGTTTCGCCATCAGCGGCGTGATGGGTGATATGCCCGGCCTCGTCGAGCGCCTGCATCAGATAGCTTGCGGCCTCGCGATCATCTTCGATCAGCAGAATCTTCACCGCGACGCTCCGTGTGTGGCGCTAGATATTTCAGTCGTCACCCTCCCCCTTGCGGGGAGGGTCAGGGAGGGGGTGGGTTGGCCCAAATATCGGTGCTCTCGCACCCCCTCCCAACCTCCCCCGTCGAGGGGGAGGTGCCGTCCGGTAATTGTGGCACGACAAGCGCCACAACAATGCATGGTTACTCGCTCAGCGGCAGGCCGATGAAGCGGGCCTCGCCGTCACGGCTGGCCTTGACCAAAGCCGTATTGAGCCCCTTGGCCTTGACCGCGTCGATCGCCGCTTCGAACTCTTCGAGGCTGGCCACCGGCGTGTTGTTGACCTCAAGAATGGCGTCGCCAACGGCCAGACCCTTCTCCGCAGCTGGCGAGTCCTCGTCCACCTGCTGGATCAGCAGGCCACCGCCGCCATCGGCATTGGGCACCAGTGTCAGGCCGACACTGGACTTGCTGGGCAGTTCGGCCGGCGGGGTCGGCTGGACCGGCTCTTCGGTGGCAGCGGCAGTCTCATTGAGGGTCTGCAGCTTGACCGACAGCTTGGTCTCGGCGCCATCACGCCAGATGGTCAGTTCAACCGTGGAGTCGGGGGTCTTGCCGGCAATGGTGCGGCTAAGGTCGAGCGCATCCTCGATCGGGTCGCCATCAACGGCGGTGATGATGTCGCCAGATTTGACGCCGGCATCACCGGCCGGGCCGTCAGTGGCCGGTTCACGCACGATGGCGCCCTTGGCATCGCTCAGGCCGACACCGTCAGCAATGTCACGGGTGACATCCTGAATGGAGACGCCAAGATAGCCGCGGGTCACCGAGCCATCATCGATCAACTGCTGAACGATGCCCTTGACGGTAGCCGCCGGGATCGCAAAGGCGATGCCGACATTGCCGCCATTGGGCGAGTAGATGGCGGTGTTGACGCCGATCACTTCACCCTCGGTATTGAAGGCGGGGCCACCGGAATTGCCGGTGTTGACGGCCGCGTCGATCTGCAGGAAATCGCCATAATTGGAGCCGCCGATATTGCGGCCGGAACCGGAGATGACGCCGACGGTCACGGTGCCGCCCAGGCCAAACGGATTGCCCACGGCCACCACCCAGTCGCCGACGCGGCTGGCTTCGGTCTCAAACTTGACGAAGGGCAGATCGCTGCCCTCGATCTTGAGCACGGCCAGATCGGTGCGCTGGTCGGTGCCGACAATGGTGGCGACCTTTTCGGTGCCGTCCTCGAACAGCACCGTTACCTTGGTGGCATCTTCAACGACGTGATTATTGGTGACGATATAGCCATCAGCCGAGATCACGAAGCCGGAGCCGGCGGCCATGTACTGGCGCGGCTTGGGCGCGGGGGCGTCGCTGCCAGGACCCTGCTGACCGAACTGGTCAAAGAAATCGCGGAAGGGATGGCCCTCGGGCAAATCTGGGAAATTGAAATCGAACTGACGCCCGCCCCGCTGCACCCGGCTATTCTGGCTTTCCTGGGCCTCGACAAGAATGGAGACCACGGCGGGTTTGACGGCCTCGACCAGATCGGCAAAGCCGGCATGGGGCTGAATTTCCTGCGGCACGACAATCTGGGCAGCGTTCTGCACCTGGGCATTTGCCGTCTGGCCGGTGATGACATAGGCGGTGGAAACACCGCCGACACCGATCATCAGCGCCAAGGCAGAAACCCCGAGCCAGCGACTGGTACGTTTCATGATGGATGGACGCATTGCGGTTGTTCTCCTTCGGGCAAGCCCTCAACAGCTTGAGGGGGTGGTTATGAAACACCTGAGCTTGCTGCGAGGTTGCGCCAACATTAAGGTTTGGCAATGTTGAGGGCGAGATTGCGGCGGTAAATCAGTCGCTGCTGTGGCGCTCAATACTATCGAGCGCAGCCTGTTCCTCGGCACTCAACCCTGGCTGAACAGTGGTGGGCCGCTGACGCCCCACCATCACCAGCACCAGCAAGCCCGCGAGCAGCAAGGCGGGAGCGGCGATCCACAGCAGCAGGGTCTGATCAGTGACGCGCGGATTGAGCAGCACATATTCGCCGTAGCGGTCCACCAGATATTGCTGCACCGCCGCATCACTATCGCCGGCGACCAGCCGCTCGCGCACCAGAAGGCGCAGATCCTTGGCCAGATCGGCATCGCTGTCGTCAATCGACTGATTCTGGCAGACCAGACAGCGCAGCCCCGCCGAGATATCGCGCGCCCGCTGCTCAAGCACCGGATCATCGAGCATTTCATCGGGACTGACGGCCAGCGCCGCGCCGCTCAGCAGCAGGACCATGGTCAGGGCAAGGGCGCGCAGCCAGATCATTCTGCCGGCTCCGGCGCCGCTTTGCGCGCGCGGCGGGGCGCGCCCACGCGCACCTTGCGGTCGGTGAGCGAGATGATGCCGGCGAGCGCCATCAGCAAGGTGCCCAGCCAGATCAGCGTGATGTAGGGCTTGTGCCAGACCCGCACGACATGGGTATTTTCCAGCGGCTCGCCCAATTGCAGATAGAGCTGGGAGAAGCCGTAGGTTTCGAT
>NZ_JAUYGL010000115.1 GCF_030689745.1 Devosia sp. | reverse complement strand
TGCCAGCCTGGGCATGGCGGCGCCGCATGGGGCGCTGATCACCGAGGTGGCGCCCGGCGGTCCGGCCGCGCGTGCCGGCTTTGCCTCGGGCGATGTGATCCTGTCGGTCGACGGCATGGCCGTGGATGATCCGAGTGCCTTCAACTTCCGGCTGGCCACCCGGCCGATCGGGCAAACCACCAAATTGGCGCGCCTGCGCGGCGGGACGACCAACACGGTGGATTTTACCATCCAGGCAGCGCCCATCCCCGATGAGGCCATGATTGCCCAGATCAGTGGCCAATCGCGCTTTGCCGGCGCCAGCGTGCGCCAGCTTGATCCGGCCCTGGCCGAACTCAAAGGGCTGCCCTACGACGCCAAGGGGGTGATGGTCACCGCCATTGCCGATGGATCGCCTGCCGAGGCCATGGGGCTGCGGGTCGACGATATCATCCTCGCGCTCAATGACATGCCCATGGAAACTGCACGGGCTTTTGCCGAGATTGCATCGCAGCGTGTGCGGACCTGGCAGATCATCCTGCAGCGCGACGGGCGCGTCACCCGCAGTATCGTCAGCGGCTAGCGAGCGATTGCGGCCCGACGCCAGTGGCGCCGGGCCCGGTCAACGATCAGGCGGGCGTGTGGCAGACGGCCTCGATATTGTTGCCGTCCAGGTCTCGCACGAAAGCGCCGTAATAGCTGGCATGGTAGTGCGGGCGCAGGCCCGGGGCGCCATTGTCGGTGCCGCCAGCGGCCAGGGCCGCTGCATGGAAGGCATCGACCTCGGCGCGGCTCCGCGCCGCAAAGGCAAAATGGGCGGGTGGCCGCTGGGCGCCAGCTTCGGACAGCCAGAAGGCCGGATTGTCGCGACCAAAGCCGCCAACCTTGACCCCGCCGGTGTGCTCGAGTGGCACTTGTGTCATGAATGTTGCCCCCAAAGGGGCCAGAGCCTGTTCATAGAAGGCTTTCGCCTGGTCAAAATCGCTTACGCTGATACCGGAATGGTCTATCATGGTTGTCCCCTTGCAATAGATGGCACCTCTGCGATAGCGCTTGCTACTGTCAGGGCGCGTCAGCAATAGCGCCACGCGCGTCGCGCTGTTCGTGCGACAGGAATGAAATGATGATCCGGCATGTCTGACCTTTTTGCAGCAGATCCTGACAGCGTCGTGGAAAGCGACACCGCCCGCCCGCTGGCCGACCAGTTGCGGCCGCGCACGCTTGATCAGGTGATCGGCCAGTCCCATCTGCTGGGGCCGCAAGGCACGCTGCGGCGGATGATTGCCTCGGGCCGGCTCGGTTCGCTCATCCTGTGGGGACCTCCCGGCACCGGCAAGACCACCGTGGCGCGGCTGCTGGCCGACCAGATCGGCTATCGTTTCGAGCAGATTTCAGCCGTATTCTCGGGCGTGGCCGATCTCAAGAAGGTATTTGAGAAGGCGCGCTTTGAGCGGCTCAGCGGCCACAAGACCCTGTTGTTCGTCGACGAAATCCACCGTTTCAACCGGGCCCAGCAGGATGGCTTCTTGCCGGTGATGGAAGACGGCACGGTGGTGCTGGTCGGGGCCACCACGGAAAATCCGTCCTTTGAACTGAACGCGGCTTTGCTGTCGCGCAGCCAGGTGTTGCGCTTTGAATCGCTGTCGGTCGAGGATCTCGAAAGTCTGGTGGGCCGCGCCGAGGCGCTGACAGGGGCGACGCTGCCGCTGGAGCCCGAGGCGCGTCAGACCCTGCTCACACTGGCGGACGGGGATGGGCGGGCCTTGCTGGGGCTTGTGGAGGAGGTTCTGGCCTCCACCCGGCAGGGCGAGATGCTTGACGCGGCCGGCTTGCTCACCGTGGTGCAGCGCCGGGCGCCGATTTACGACACGGCGGCCGATGGCCACTACAATCTGATTTCGGCGCTGCATAAGACCATCCGCGGTTCGGACCCCGATGCGGCGCTGTACTATTTTGCGCGCATGCTCGATGCGGGCGAGGATCCGCTGTTTCTGGCGCGGCGTCTGATCCGCATGGCGGTCGAGGATATCGGCCTGGCTGACCCCCAGGCCTTGCCACAGGCGGTTGCCGCGCGCGATGCGTTCCAGATGCTGGGCTCGCCCGAGGGCGAACTGGCGCTGGCGCAGACCGTGGTCTATCTGGCGCTGGCGCCCAAATCGAACGCCGTTTACACCGCGTTCAAGGCGGCCAGCAGCGTGGCCAAGTCCACCGGCTCACCCATGCCCCCCATGGTCATTCTCAATGCCCCCACCAAGCTGATGAAGGGCTCGGGCTATGGCGAAGGCTATGTCTATGACCACGACACGCCAGAGGGCTTTTCCGGGCAGCAATATTTCCCCGAGACCATTGGCCGGCAGACATTCTATCAGCCGGTCGAGCGTGGTGCCGAGCGCGACTATCGCAAGCGGCTCGATTATTTCGAGCGGCTGCGGGCCGCCAAGGCCGAAAAGGACAATTAGCGTCTGCTAGCGCGACTGCCACTGCCCGGCGCGGCCGGCCTGGTGCCCATATTGATAGAGCGCGCTGAGCCATTGCGGGTTGCCGAAGACGCTGGTGCTTTCCGGGAAATCTGCCGGTATCGCGGTCAGACGGAATGCCAGCCCTGCTTTGCGCGCCGCATTGTCCAATTGTTCGAGATTGCTGCGGCCCAGATATTTGAGCAGGGTCGGCACGGCGCGCTCCAGCAGTGAGAGGCTGGAAATCTTCACCGTGGCAGGGCTGGCCGCCACCACGCCATTGAAGATCACATAGAGCTTCTGCACGCCGCGGCGGTTCCTGACGAAGGCCTCGTAACCGCCGGGCATCAGCAAGACCTGTTCGGTGACGCCGCCATCGACATGCAGTTCCTCAAAGGCCATGCCCTGGGCGGAGACGTCGAGCAATACCGGGGGAAAGATACCCGGAACAGCAGTCGAGGCCAGAATGATCTGGTGCACGAGTTCGAGCTTGTGTGGCAAATTGCTGATGGCGATGGCGCCGATGTCCCAGATCATGGGGCGCTGGGCGTTCAGATTGGTGGTGCCGACATAGAGGCGGCGCCCCTTGTTGTGGGCCGCGCCGATAGCATCGAGCGCCGGCTGGTCCACGAGGGTGCGAATGGCGCTCAGCACCGGCGCATTGCTCATCACCGAGGGCGCGCCGAACAGGGCGCCAATGAAGTTGGCGCCGGCAGAACTGTCCTTCTGGGTCAGATTGGAAAACACCAGGCGCAGGCGCTCATCATAGTGCGGGCCGAGAAAGGCCATCGGGGCCATCATGGCGCCGACACTGATGCCGGTGACCACTTCGAATTCGGGGCGATTGCCTTTTTCGGACCAGCCGACGAGAAAGCCGGCGCCATAGGCCCCATTGATGCCGCCGCCTGAGAGTGTCAGATAGTCGACAGCGCCGTCAGGGCCGGGGGCGATCCGGGCGTGTATTTTGGCAAATTCGTAGTCGTCACCCCAATAGCGCAGGCGTTGATCGGCAAGAATGGTGGCTTCGGCGACCAGTTGGGGCGGAAT